>NZ_JBFTLY010000080.1:0-331 GCF_056396685.1 Pseudarthrobacter sp. 05T312 | reverse complement strand
TCTTGAACCACGATAACGCGGTTTGTTTTTTTAACGGATTCTACAATCGTTTCGATATCCAATGGAATCAAAGTACGAAGGTCGATAACTTCAACTTTTACGCCGCGAGTTTTTTCAATTTCTTCAGCAGCTTTAAGTGAAGTATGAACCATAGCACCGTAAGTGATGATAGTAACATCAGAACCTTCACGAACTACGTTTGCTTTACCGATAGGCACAGTATACTCGCCTTCAGGTACTTCAGCGCGGAACGAACGGTACAGGTTCAAGTGCTCCATGAAGAAAACAGGATCGTTATCACGGATTGCAGAAATCAGCAAGCCTTTTGCAT
>NZ_JBFTLY010000079.1:0-338 GCF_056396685.1 Pseudarthrobacter sp. 05T312 | reverse complement strand
TGGCCGGGGAGTTGTTGGCTCCGGGCAGTGTTTTCGCTTTTCTGGCCAAACATCGGGGGCGGTTGTTTCCGGATTCGATGATGGAGGATTTGTTTCCGTCGCGGCGGGGCAGGCCGTCGGTTCCGGCGCCGGTCATCGGGTCGGTGCTGGTGCTGCAGGCATTGCAGGGCCTCTCTGATCGGGAAACCGCCGAGGCGTTGACTTTTGATCTGAGGTGGAAGGCCGCTTGCGGTTACGGGCTGACCGATACCGCGTTCCATCCGAGCACGCTGACGTACTGGCGAAAGCGGCTGGCCGCCTCGTCGGATCCGCACCGGATCATGGAAGCCATCGCCAAA
>NZ_JBFTLY010000078.1:0-349 GCF_056396685.1 Pseudarthrobacter sp. 05T312 | reverse complement strand
GGCTTATCCCAGAGTCAAGGGCAGGTTACTCACGTGTTACTCACCCGTTCGCCACTAATCCACCCACAAGTGGGCATCATCGTTCGACTTGCATGTGTTAAGCACGCCGCCAGCGTTCATCCTGAGCCAGGATCAAACTCTCCGTTGAAGTAAAACAGACACAACCAAAACCACCGGAAATAACGGCGACAAAGGCTGCACAAAATTTGAAACCAGCTAAAAACACCAAACCACACCACAGGGGCGGCACGATTCGGCACAATCAACCAATTACATACATAATCGGTATCAACAAACTTGGCACACTATTGAGTTCTCAAACAACAGACACACCCGGCACCACCCAAAC
>NZ_JBFTLY010000077.1:0-349 GCF_056396685.1 Pseudarthrobacter sp. 05T312 | reverse complement strand
CCGAGGCGTTGACTTTTGATCTGAGGTGGAAGGCCGCTTGCGGTTACGGGCTGACCGATACCGCGTTCCATCCGAGCACGCTGACGTACTGGCGAAAGCGGCTGGCCGCCTCGTCGGATCCGCACCGGATCATGGAAGCCATCGCCAAARTCGTCGCGGAAACCGGGGCTTTGACGGGTAAGCGCCGACGGGCGGTGGATTCAACGGTCCTGGACGACGCGGTCGCGAGGCAGGACACGATCACGCAGCTGATCGCCGCGGTCCGCCGCTTCGGCCGGGACATCCCGGGCGGACAAGAACTCGTGACCGCCCACGCCACGGGCTATGACTACATCCGCACGGGTAAGCC
>NZ_JBFTLY010000076.1:0-355 GCF_056396685.1 Pseudarthrobacter sp. 05T312 | reverse complement strand
GTGTTGGATAAGCTGCTGCCGATTATGTGCATGTCTGAGTTCGGGGCTATTCCAGACGATATCGATTACATGTTTAATCCGATTCGTACGCCCAATGACAAAGACGTTGCAGAGCTGGCTGACAAGAAAACGACATCGATCATCAACGTGTACCAGGCAGGCATTATCAGTCAGAAGACCTCACTTAAGGAGCTTAAGCAACTAAGTGAAACAACGGGGCTGTTTACTAATGTCACCGATGAGGATATTGATAATGCCGACGATAGTACTCATCAGGGCGAGCTGCTTCCCGAGGAGGGATTGAGCTATGGCGGATTTATGGGCGCCGAAAAGACGGATCGAACAGTCTTACCAG
>NZ_JBFTLY010000075.1:0-357 GCF_056396685.1 Pseudarthrobacter sp. 05T312 | reverse complement strand
ACGTGCGGCTGTTGTAGGCGGGTTCCGACGCGTATACCCGGCCCAGTCTGCAACGCACCTTCGTAGGCGGCGCCTCACGGTTTTTGCGGCCCGCCGCCGACCCGGACGACGCAATGCCCGGAGTGACAATGACCCATGGCAACGATGATCCTTCGCAACCGGCCCCTCTGGCAGAAGCTGCTCGCATTCGTCGTGCTGCTGTTCGCGGCGCTGGTCATCGTGCTCGCCTTCTTCCCCTGGGACACGCTGCGCGGACCGGTCAACCGCTATGTCAGCGAGCAAACGGGGCGCAAGTTCGAGATCACGCGGCGGCTCGACGTGGGCCTTGGCTGGGGGCAGGCAACGGTCAAGCTGGAC
>NZ_JBFTLY010000074.1:0-368 GCF_056396685.1 Pseudarthrobacter sp. 05T312 | reverse complement strand
GGGAGTGGTTAGGGAGCAATCCCGAAGCTATGAACCGAAGCCCCRGTAAACGGCGGCCGTAACTATAACGGTCCTAAGGTAGCGAAATTCCTTGTCRGGTAARTTCYGACCYGCACGAATGGCGTAACGACTTGGGCGCTGTCTCAACGAGAGATCCGGTGAAATTTTAATACCTGTGAAGATGCAGGTTACCCGCGACAAGACGGAAAGACCCCATGGAGCTTTACTGCAGCTTGATATTGGACTTTGGTACGATTTGTACAGGATAGGTGGGAGCCTGAGAAGCATGAGCGCCAGCTTGTGTGGAGGCGACGTTGGGATACCACCCTGATCGTATCGGAGTTCTAACCCGCGGCCATGAACTGGTC
>NZ_JBFTLY010000073.1:0-373 GCF_056396685.1 Pseudarthrobacter sp. 05T312 | reverse complement strand
TTCCTTGTCAGGGCCCTTCTGTAATGATGTTCCGGCGGTGACCTACTCTCCCACACCCTCCCGGGTGCAGTACCATCGGCGCTGTGGGTCTTAGCTTCCGGGTTCGGAATGGGACCGGGCGTTTCCCCCACGCTATGACCGCCGTAACCCTTGTACCCGAACCTCGCAGGGTTGGGAAATCTTGTGGTTACAACGTCCCTGCCKGTGGGCAGGGGGTGGTGTTGTATTTAGTTGTTGGTTCCTGCCGTGCCCCGTGTGTTGACGGGGTTGTTGGTTGGGAACCACATAGTGGACGCAAGCAGAATGTTTTTCTGTGTGGTGTAAGTTGTTGGCCTATTAGTACCGGTCAGCTTCACGAGTCGTTAGTCCTCGC
>NZ_JBFTLY010000072.1:0-374 GCF_056396685.1 Pseudarthrobacter sp. 05T312 | reverse complement strand
TCACTTTCATGTGTTATTATTCATGAAGTCTACTTATTTTAATATCGGTTATATGAAAAATGAGGCTTGGAGTGAACTTTGGAGGGATTGTTTAGGTGTGGATTACACACCGTCAGTAAAGATTAAAGCAGTCAGGAACAAGAAGACGGGTGAAGTGGTAAAAATGGGTGAAGACGGCATGGAACATGCTGTTGCAGAGACTTTGAAGTATTCAGTAAAGCCAGCAGATATGTATGCAGATCGTGAATGGTTTCACGAGATGACAAGACAAGTCCATAAGATGAGATTTGTCTCTACGGGTGGAGTGCTGAAAGATATATTCAGCGAAGATGTATCAGAAGAAGAAATGTTATTATTGAATGACGAGGAAGAAA
>NZ_JBFTLY010000071.1:0-379 GCF_056396685.1 Pseudarthrobacter sp. 05T312 | reverse complement strand
GCCTGGGGCGGCGATCGGCGTCGGCGCGGACGGCCAATCTCCTTTGCGAGATCTACTGGCGGCAAAAGACCTTGGGCCTGGCAAGCGACAACCGTTGCGCCCTACCGGCTGTGCAGGGCGACATCGCCGACGCCCTAGGGCTTTCTGTAGTTCACATCCATAGGGTGCTGCGCGGACTTCGCGACGATAACCTGGCGGCGGTCAAGAACGGCGTTCTTCAAATTCTCGATTGGGATCGCCTGGCCGCGCTCGGCGGCCGGATTCTCGTGGTCGCCAGCGACCGCGTCAGCGCCTTCGACCACGTGCTTGAACCCGGCATCCCCGGCAAGGGCGAGCTGCTCACCACGCTCAGCCTGTGGTGGTTAGACCAGCTCGTTGA
>NZ_JBFTLY010000070.1:0-382 GCF_056396685.1 Pseudarthrobacter sp. 05T312 | reverse complement strand
GTGCGAAACTGGAAAGCCTGGTAGAAGACCTGGTGAACCGTTCTATCGAGCCACTGAAAGTTGCATTGCAGGACGCTGGCCTGTCCGTGTCTGACATTCAGGACGTTATCCTGGTAGGTGGTCAGACTCGTATGCCAATGGTTCAGAAGAAAGTTGCTGAATTCTTTGGTAAAGAGCCACGTAAAGACGTGAACCCGGACGAAGCGGTTGCTATCGGTGCTGCGGTTCAGGGTGGTGTACTGACCGGTGAAGTGAAAGATGTACTGCTGCTGGACGTTACCCCGCTGTCTCTGGGTATCGAAACCATGGGTGGCGTGATGACCCCGCTCATCAACAAAAACACCACTATCCCGACGAAACACAGCCAGGTGTTCTCTACCGC
>NZ_JBFTLY010000069.1:0-383 GCF_056396685.1 Pseudarthrobacter sp. 05T312 | reverse complement strand
GGGCCAGCAGCGTTTTGTTCGCCGTGCCCGCCAGCGCGCCGGTAATGATGTCAATCTGGTCGGCAGGCGTCACGCGCAGGCCATTTTTCTTTTTCACCGGCAGGTTGAGCCCTTTCATCAGCTCATCCACCACACAGCCGCCGCCGTGCACAATCACCAGCGGACGTTGGTGTGATTCACGATAGTTCACCAGTGCGTTAAACAGGCGCTCCAGCGCTTCTTCGCTGTCCAGCAGTACACCACCGAGTTTGATAATTAATGGATTCATCATCACACCTTAAATAAGAGCCTGCGTTTCAGGGAAGCCGAAACGAATATTTGCACACTGCATTGCCTGTGCGGCAGCGCCTTTGAGTAGGTTATCTTCTGCTGCCACCACGATG
>NZ_JBFTLY010000068.1:0-385 GCF_056396685.1 Pseudarthrobacter sp. 05T312 | reverse complement strand
TTTTTTGCTCTGTTGCTTTGTATTTCGCTGAAAGTATCACTATCAAAAGTCCCCCATACCCAAGAAGAAATGCTTCTTATTGTGTGGTTTATTTCTTTAAAGCYAAGTTGATCTTCGAATGAATCGTTTATGTTTTCAGCTTCTTCTTGTAATGCTGACATGAAACCGCAGAAATCGTCATTTTTTTGATATTTAAAAATTATGCTGTAAGCGTAAAAACGCAGAGTATCAAATAAAGCTGTATTTCTTCCCTCTGCAACTATTGATTTTCTTACTTCTTTTTTTACTCTTTTATTTGTATCTATGAATTCACATAGATAGTTCAATTCAAATCTTGGTTGTTCGTTCCAAAATGTACGCCATCTCGGATTGAGCGGGTTTTTTG
>NZ_JBFTLY010000067.1:0-389 GCF_056396685.1 Pseudarthrobacter sp. 05T312 | reverse complement strand
ACGGTCCGCCGGGCCGGGTCATAGAGCAGGATCGTCGCGCCGTTGCCCCGGTCGTAAGTCTCGCGCGACTGGCGCTGCCAGGTCCCGTCGGCGCGCAGGTACTAGAAGGTGGTCTTCTTCAGCGTGTACCAGTCGTCGGACAGGACGGAGACCTCCTCGACTCGGACGCGATCGGCGATGGACATGGCGAAAACTCCGGAGGCCTGGATCGGCGCTTAAGTTCGTGCAATATCGTGCGGAGTCAAGAAAGTTCGTGCAATCATGCTGACATCCGAGCGCAAGGCGCTGATCCTGCGGGTGCTGGGCCGGGAYGGCCGGCTGGTCGCCAAACCGTTCAGCCAGGAGTTGGGCGTTTCGGAGGACACCATCCGCCGCGACCTGCGCGAGCT
>NZ_JBFTLY010000066.1:0-391 GCF_056396685.1 Pseudarthrobacter sp. 05T312 | reverse complement strand
GTGCCAAACCTCCCCGTCGATGTGGACTCTTGGGGGAGATAAGCCTGTTATCCCCAGGGTAGCTTTTATCCGTTGAGCGATGGCCCTTCCATTCGGTACCACCGGATCACTAAGCCCGACTTTCGTCCCTGCTCGACCTGTATGTCTCGCAGTCAAGCTCCCTTATGCCTTTGCACTCTTCGAATGATTTCCAACCATTCTGAGGGAACCTTGGGGCGCCTCCGTTACWYTTTAGGAGGCGACCGCCCCAGTCAAACTGCCCACCTGACACTGTCTCCCGGGTCGATAAGACCCGTAGGTTAGAATTTCAATACAGTCAGGGCGGTATCCCACCAGCGCCTCCACCGAAGCTAGCGCTCCGGTTTCAATGGCTCCCGCCTATCCTGTACAA
>NZ_JBFTLY010000065.1:0-397 GCF_056396685.1 Pseudarthrobacter sp. 05T312 | reverse complement strand
GTACTTTACCTGTGATTACTTTAGTTGCTTGATTATCGATTGCCATATGTTTTTGTCTCCTTTGCGCCGTACGTTCGATTATGACATCGCCAGCGTCCTCATATTGGTAGGTTTCAATTCTTGCTGAGTCCAAAACAACCATTACCATATCGAATTCTTCTTTCGTAATGACCATTTCATTTCGGGTACCATTAATTAACTCGGAAACGAGTCGCGATGTGATACCATCAAGCACCGCTGAAGTCCTCCCCAGCGAAGTCACCATCAAGGCTGTTCAGCTCTGGTCGCTTGTCGGTCTCAGGCACCAAAGTCGGACGTCCAGCAGGCTTGACGATTAGGTCGCCAATTAAACTGACAAGCTCTTTCTTGCCGATTCGTTTCTCCAGCTCGCCTATTC
>NZ_JBFTLY010000064.1:0-398 GCF_056396685.1 Pseudarthrobacter sp. 05T312 | reverse complement strand
GCCTCAATGATGGTGGCATCCACCAAAGTGCCTTGGGTCATCATGACGCCTGCTTCGGCCAGCCAGCGATTGATGGTCTTGAACAATTGACGGGCCAGTTGATCCTGCTCGAGCAGGTGGCGGAAATTCATGATGGTGGTGCGATCCGGCAGGGCGCTATCCAGGGATAATCGGGCAAACAGGCGCATGGAGGCGATTTCGTACAGGGCATCTTCCATGGCACCGTCGCTCAGGTTGTACCAGTGCTGCATGCAGTGAATACGCAGCATGGTCTCCAGCGGATAGGGCCGTCGGCCATTGCCCGCCTTGGGATAAAACGGCTCGATGACAGCGGTCATATTCTGCCATGGCAGRATCTGCTCCATGCGGGAGAGGAAAATCTCTTTTCGGGTCTGACG
>NZ_JBFTLY010000063.1:0-400 GCF_056396685.1 Pseudarthrobacter sp. 05T312 | reverse complement strand
TGTTAAATGTGGGAGGCCCCAACCGTGTGGTTGGGGCCTCGACCATGTAATGATGTTCCGGCGGTGACCTACTCTCCCACACCCTCCCGGGTGCAGTACCATCGGCGCTGTGGGTCTTAGCTTCCGGGTTCGGAATGGGACCGGGCGTTTCCCCCACGCTATGACCGCCGTAACCCTTTYACCCKAACCCCGCAGGGTTGGGAAATCTTGTGGTTACAACGTCCCTGCCGGTGGGCAGGGGGTGGTGTTGTTATTTAGTTGTTGGTTCCTGCCGTGCCCCGTGTGTTGACGGGGTTGTTGGTTGGGAACCACATAGTGGACGCAAGCAGAATGTTTTTCTGTGTGGTGTAAGTTGTTGGCCTATTAGTACCGGTCAGCTTCACGAGTCGTTAGTCCTCGC
>NZ_JBFTLY010000062.1:0-402 GCF_056396685.1 Pseudarthrobacter sp. 05T312 | reverse complement strand
CTAGGTGTAATTCCCAGGGACGTTGTGAACAGCGTGGCGTGATGTAAGAGGCGAGGGCCTCCGGTATCGATTTGGGTTACCACACTCATCTCGACGCCAGGAGGCCCTCGTGTCCTACGTTACCCACGCCAACGCCGACCTCACACCTAAGGCCAGGGGTAAGCTCGCCCGCTTAGTCATCGAGCAGGGCTGGACGTTGCGCCGAGCTGCAGAGCGTTTCCAGTGCTCGCCCGCCACCGCAAAGAAATGGGTGGACCGGTACCTCGCCCGGGGTGAGGACGGCATGGCTGACGCGTCCTCCCGCCCGCGGCGGAGCCCGAACCGCACACCCATACGCACCGAGCGCCGGATCGTTGCGTTGCGTTTCARCCGGCRGTGGGGACCGCACCGGATTGCGGCCCA
>NZ_JBFTLY010000061.1:0-423 GCF_056396685.1 Pseudarthrobacter sp. 05T312 | reverse complement strand
GTCCATTGATGTAACAGACATATCAGCCCTTGAAAAACAGTGAGCGGGCAGGAGGTGCCATATGGAGCTTTGGACGGAGCGACTGATTAAAGAGTATTCGAACAACATGAGGAAGTTGGAGAAGTATCGTGACACACTGGACAGGGAAGATGTGTTGCAGCAGAACGAACTTAAAGTGGTTGACGAGATGGTTTCCGACATGCGGTTTGCCATCGAGTGGATGCGGAAAGGGCGTCGACCATACGCCCGCCGAGGCGTTGATATAAGGGATGCCTACAGCCGTTCAATCCTGATGGATATGGATCTTCTCCCGGCAGCTGTGACGCCTGAGGTCGAGCAGGAAACGGCCATAACCCTCGCCGAGAAGAAGACTTTGGTGAAGATCATGCTGCAGCTCTCAACCCGAGAGCGCCAGTGTTATCT
>NZ_JBFTLY010000060.1:0-429 GCF_056396685.1 Pseudarthrobacter sp. 05T312 | reverse complement strand
GGGCCAGGAGGCGGAAACGCCTGCGCAATGGAACGCCTTCATGCGCAAGTACAAGTCCGAGATGGCCGAGGCCGATGCGAGCCGCAGCATCGACCTGCTGGCCGCCCTGTCGCACACCGCGGCGTTTTCGGTGGGCTGCTACTGCGAGGACGAGTCGCGCTGCCACCGCTCGCTGCTGCGCGGCCTGCTGGCCGAGCGCGGGGCGGACATCGCGAACTGATCCGTTCAGACCGGCGGCAGGGCCACGAAGGCCGGCAGCCTTTCCGCAGCGGCGGCAAAGGCCGCGAGCGACGGGCAGTCGGCCGGCGCGACCAGTTCGGGAAGCATCATCTGCGTGAAGCCCCATGCCACGGCGCTGGTCAGGCCCGCCTGCCCAAGGGCGGCTTCATCGGCCACCGGCGGCAGCCTGGAAATCTCGGCCTCAAGCCC
>NZ_JBFTLY010000059.1:0-432 GCF_056396685.1 Pseudarthrobacter sp. 05T312 | reverse complement strand
GCCTGGTGTCGTCGTAATACCCCCGTTGGCATCCTTAGAAGCATCTGTATCTTTCCCCGCAGGTGGCTTCGTTGTACCTGGGGTGCTGCTGCCATTCTTGTTAGTGTTACCAGAATTATTGCCTGCTTCTCCTGGCTTCGTCTTATCCGTATCTCCCTTATTTGTGCTTGATGAAGGAGTAGGCGTCGGAGAAGTTGTTGGTGTCGGAGTTGGTGCAGGAGTCGGATTATTTTTTTGTTTAGCCTTAAGCTCGGCTTGTTCTTTCAAAAAGTCCGGGTGATCGTATGAACCGCCTGGATCGATTTTGTCTATTCCGTCCCAGACCCGGTTGGCTACTACATTCTCCGGATGGTCGTAGACCAAAAATGCGGAAGGAAGCCTGCGTTCGCCGTAGCGGCTGGAAGGACTGGTAACCAGCTCTCCGTTGTAGAC
>NZ_JBFTLY010000058.1:0-442 GCF_056396685.1 Pseudarthrobacter sp. 05T312 | reverse complement strand
GACTTCTTCTGGGCGTTCACCGGGCGCCTGCTGCTCTACACGGGCTACTTTGCCGTCACCGGCTACCAGCTTTACATTCTCGCGGACTACATCGGTCTCGGTGAGGCCGGCGCGGCCGCGGCCATCCCGATCTTCGGACTGGTCAACCTTGCCGGAATCATTATTTCGACCGTCGTCTCCGGACCGCTCTCCGACAAGCTCGGACGCCGCAAAATCTTCGTCTTCGTCTCCTCGGTCGTCGTCGGCCTTGCACTGCTCGTCCCGCTCTTCATGCCCACTTTCCAGGGCTGGCTCATCTTCTCGATCATCGCCGGTCTCGGTTTCGGTTGCTTCTCCGCCGTGGACCAGGCGCTGATGAGCGAGGTGCTGCCCTCGAAGAACTCCTTCGCCAAGGACCTCGGCGTCGTGAACATCGCGGCGACGCTCCCGCAGACTCTCGCCC
>NZ_JBFTLY010000057.1:0-451 GCF_056396685.1 Pseudarthrobacter sp. 05T312 | reverse complement strand
CTCCAAGTACCTTCAGTACAACATATGCAGGTGGGGGATCATTCAATTCCGGCAACACGTTGAATATTCATAATGAGCCGAGCGTGATCAATGTGTATGATACGGCAACATTTGAGGAAAGAAGCCTTACGGCCGCACCGAATATCACAAGTATCCAGGAGGTGGGGCAGACATCATGAATTTGTTTATCCAGCAAAACATTGTCATTCATACTTTAAGAATCGAAGCGATATCGAACTCATCAGTCCTCCAGATTGGCAGTGCAGGGATCATCAAGCCGGTTTCCCAGTTGTTTAATACCGGTGGCTTCAGTGGGCCAGCTCCGGCTGTGGGAGGCTCCATAGTTCCTTTTATTCCATTATCTGAACCTAGAATATAAGTTGGATTGAAACATTCCGCAGTATAAACCCGGCAGGTATTGTGGGAGAGGTTGATCACTATGTACTACTTG
>NZ_JBFTLY010000056.1:0-479 GCF_056396685.1 Pseudarthrobacter sp. 05T312 | reverse complement strand
GGACAAGGCTGATGAGACAAAAGTTTTAAAGCGGCAAAAAGAAACTGAAACAGGCTGGGAGAAGGAATAGGAGTTGCAGCATGCTTGGGATAAGCAGGCGACCTTCTTACAGGCCCAGTCTCGTGCAATGGCTACACTACAAAGCATGATTGTAAAGTACGAGGATTTATGCCGATTGGACCTCGCTGACGAGGAGCGTTTACTGCAGATTGAAAAGCTCAAAGCTGAAGTCAAAGCGATCAATAACCCAGCGGGCGAGGGCGGGCAAAATGGCCTTGATCAGCTCGCTGAAGTAATTCAAAAGAGCGCAGTTGCGATTCGAGGTGGTACTTAATGGAGTTTCAGTTGTTTGGCGAGAAGATCACACGGTTTATTTTAAACCCGATTGAACAGGACGCCCGCATAAATATCCTGGAGGGCTCTGTGCGAAGCGGAAAAACGGTCGGTATGATCCCAAAATGGATTAACTACATCAAGCA
>NZ_JBFTLY010000055.1:0-482 GCF_056396685.1 Pseudarthrobacter sp. 05T312 | reverse complement strand
GGCGTAAACAATGGGCAAGAGTTCAAAATAAGCATTTAAAAAATGCTGGCTTAAAATCTCGTGTAAGTCATAGAACGCTAGAAGAACAAAAAAACATAATGATCGATTTAGCTAAAAAAGCAGAAGATGCAAAGGATTTTGACAAGTCTATTTTATATTTAGCAAAAGCTATTGAACTAGATCGCCCGCCGATGCAGAACCTATCACGYAARAAATGGCGTWCWAAAGAAGGKCAGGAACAACGCAAACGTGACCAAGCGATCAGAGACAAGGCAAGAGAAGATGCAAGGGCTGTCAGGKTGTTGAGRGGTGTTGCAGTTGTTGATGTTGCTTCATTCACAGTTCATCCATTGCAGAAAAAAGAGCAGTCAAAAAATAATGACTTTTCAGAAAAAAAATCGTGGTGGCGTTCTACTGTTAATTTTATAAAAAATATTAAAGCCAAGTTCTCAACTAAAAAAGATATTAAACCTGTTCAAGAA
>NZ_JBFTLY010000054.1:0-488 GCF_056396685.1 Pseudarthrobacter sp. 05T312 | reverse complement strand
ATCCAGAGCATGGCGGCGATCCGGGTGAAGGCCAACCAGATCCGGCGCATGGAGCCGGACCACCTGCTGTCCGACGACAGGCAGGAGATGGCGCAGATCGAACGCAACATCGCCCACGCCCGCCAGGAACTGGCCGCGGCGGAGAAGGCCTACCAGCCCTACATCACCAACGACGAGGAACGGCGGCTCTACGCCGAGGTCGTCGCCGCGCGCGATGCCTACTTCGCGGCGCAGGAGCGGCTGCTGCACCTGTCGCGCAATGACGGATCGGACGCCGAGGCGAAGGCCTTCTTCCGCGCCGACTCGCGCAACAGCTTCAACACCTGGGTCAAGGCGATCGAGCGCAGCGCGGACTACAACGCCGCCGGCAGCGAGCAGTCGCGGCTGGACGCGCAGAAGAGCTATGCCGCCGGGCACGGCTGGAGCCTGTCGCTGACGCTGGTGTCGGTGGGCGTGGCCATCGGGCTGGCGCTGCTGCTGCTGGGGCA
>NZ_JBFTLY010000053.1:0-518 GCF_056396685.1 Pseudarthrobacter sp. 05T312 | reverse complement strand
GTTTGAAGATCCGCAAGATGCCTGCCGCCGACATCGACGCGGAAGTCGCTCGCGTGGCCAAGCTGTTGCAAATCGAACACCTGCTCAACCGCAAGCCGGGTCAGCTCTCCGGTGGTCAGCAACAGCGCGTGGCCATGGGCCGGGCGTTGGCGCGTCGGCAGAAGATCTACCTGTTCGACGAACCGCTGTCCAACCTCGACGCCAAGCTGCGGGTCGAGATGCGCACCGAAATGAAACTGATGCACCAGCGCCTGAAAACCACCACGGTCTACGTGACCCACGACCAGATCGAAGCGATGACCCTGGGCGACAAAGTGGCGGTGATGAAGGACGGGATCATCCAGCAGTTCGGTACGCCGAAAGACATCTACAACAACCCGGCCAACCTGTTCGTGGCGAGCTTCATCGGTTCGCCGCCGATGAACTTCATCCCCCTGCGTTTGCAGCGCAAGGACGGCCGTCTGTTGGCGCTGCTCGACAGCGGTCAGGCGCGCTGCGAATTGCCGCTGGGCATGCAG
>NZ_JBFTLY010000052.1:0-552 GCF_056396685.1 Pseudarthrobacter sp. 05T312 | reverse complement strand
CCTAGGAGACTGCTGAACTAAGTGCTTTGTAGGGCTGGTCCGTGGCGTTCGCTGTCGGGCCAGCCCTTCCTTTTGTGGGTTGGGGTTTCTGGGGTTGAAGTATTTTGGGTGGTTCCGGGCTTTTGGTGCCTGTTGGCCGGGTAGGGGGTGTTGTTTTGGCTGGCTGTGAGAGGCCTGGTCCTGGTTTCCGGTTCAAGCGATGGCCCAGGATCCCTGTTCCGCGGTGAGTCCGAGCTTCAGGAGGCGGCGGAGGTTCAGTCCCGCGATCCGTAGCTGGAGCCAGGCGTTGTTCCGGCTGATGCCGCGATGGGGAACGCGTCGGTTGCCGCGGGTGAGCCATGCGATGGACCGCTCGACCATGGGCCGGTGGGTGCGGTAGTCGTCCTGGAAGGCCGGGTTCTTCGCGCGTTGGCGGTGTTGCCGTTGCAGCGCGTCATGTTCGTGGAGAACGATTTTGCGTCCTCGCGGTGAGGCGGTGCATCGGTGCCGGAGGGGGCAGCCTGTGCAGGCGGCGCCGAACGTGACCCGTCGTTTGGTGGTGATGTTGCGGGT
>NZ_JBFTLY010000051.1:0-557 GCF_056396685.1 Pseudarthrobacter sp. 05T312 | reverse complement strand
AAGGCCGCTTGCGGCTACGGGCTGACCGATACCGCGTTCCATCCGAGCACGCTGACGTACTGGCGAAAGCGGCTGGCCGCCTCGTCGGATCCGCACCGGATCATGGAAGCCATCGCCAAAGTCGTCGCGGAAACCGGGGCTTTGACGGGCAAGCGCCGCAGAGCGGTGGATTCAACGGTCCTTAACGACGCGGTCGCCAGGCAGGACACGATCACGCAGCTGATCGCCGCGGTCCGCCGCTTCGGCCGGGACATCCCGGGCGGACAAGAACTCGTGACCGCCCACGCCACGGGCTATGACTACATCCGCACCGGTAAGCCGGACATCGCCTGGGATGACCAGGACGCCAAAGACGGGCTGATCTCCGCGCTGGTCACCGACGCCCTGGCGTTGCTGGCCGCGGTCGACCCCGAAACGCTGGACGGAAAGGCTGCTGATGCCTACGCTCTGCTGGCCCTGGTCGCCGGGCAGGACGTGGAACCGGCCGAGGACTCCGACGGGACCGACGGGCGATGGCGGATCGCCCGGAAGGTCGCCCCGGACCGGATGATCTCCAC
>NZ_JBFTLY010000050.1:0-557 GCF_056396685.1 Pseudarthrobacter sp. 05T312 | reverse complement strand
AAGGCCGCTTGCGGTTACGGGCTGACCGATACCGCGTTCCATCCGAGCACGCTGACGTACTGGCGAAAGCGGCTGGCCGCCTCGTCGGATCCGCACCGGATCATGGAAGCCATCGCCAAAGTCGTCGCGGAAACCGGGGCTTTGACGGGTAAGCGCCGACGGGCGGTGGATTCAACGGTCCTTGATGACGCGGTCGCGAGGCAGGACACGATCACGCAGCTGATCGCCGCGGTCCGCCGCTTCGGCCGGGACATCCCGGGCGGACAAGAACTCGTGACCGCCCACGCCACGGGCTATGACTACATCCGCACGGGTAAGCCGGACATCGCCTGGGATGACCAGGGAGCGAAAGACGGGCTGATCTCCGCGCTGGTCACCGACGCCCTGGCGTTGCTGGCCGCGGTCGATCCCGAAACGCTGGACGGAAAGGCTGCTGATGCCTACGCTCTGCTGGCCCTGGTCGCCGGGCAGGACGTGGAACCGGCCGAGGACTCCGACGGGACCGACGGGCGATGGCGGATCGCCCGGAAGGTCGCCCCGGACCGGATGATCTCCAC
>NZ_JBFTLY010000049.1:0-557 GCF_056396685.1 Pseudarthrobacter sp. 05T312 | reverse complement strand
GCGCGGCCTCGGCCTCGGACTTCTCTGTCAGTTTCTCAACGGTTTTCGTACTCGGCACAGCCTCAAGTGTTGCGGCCATATCGGGCTCCTCCCCGCCAGGCTCACCGCCCGGCGTGTCGAGCCGGATACACCGTTAATTCCACAGTCCCATTGGCCCACGCCCACTCAAAAGAGACGGTTGGGAAGGGGTACTCGTGACCCGTCACGAACCTGGCGTGTACACCGTGAATCTAAGCAGCGACATCCCCTATGGCACCAACATGGAACGAGTGGCTATGACAGGTTTGGATGGCCCCGGTAGGACGGTTATTTTTGGCCCCACTTCGTGACTCGCCGGGCTCTTGTGACGGTTATATGTGGCCCACCTTCAACGTTGGATTCATCAGTGGATGGGTGCGACGGAGGGTTTGGCTGGGCCCCCGTTAGCAGTCCAGCGTCTATGCGATAGCTAATGTGTTTTCTTGCGTCCAGTTTTCCCAGTAGCGTTTCGGCGTCATGCCGTCCAGGGATCCGTGGGGCCGTTCATGATTGTAGATAGCTTTCCATTCCTCGGCCAA
>NZ_JBFTLY010000048.1:0-652 GCF_056396685.1 Pseudarthrobacter sp. 05T312 | reverse complement strand
CTACCTTGCCGTTGGTCTGCGGCCGGTAGGGGCGGGTCCGCCGATGCTTGAGGTGTGGGCCCAGGGCTGCTGCGAAGGCCCGGGAGCGGTAGCAGGATCCGTTATCGGTCAGTACGGCTTTGACGGTGATGCCGTGCGCGGCGAAGAACCCTGCTGCGCGGACCCAGAAAGCGGCAGCGGTTTCCTTCTTTTCGTCGCCGAGGATTTCCGAGTACGCGAGCCGTGAGTGGTCATCGACGGCGTGGTGCAGGTACGCGTACCCGGTACCGGCCCTTCGGTTCCTACGGCCCAGCGCCCGGCCCAGGGCGCGGTGCCCGCCGCCATCGGGGATGCGCCCGAGTTTCTTGATGTCCACGTGRACSAGGTCTCCGGCGTTGTCGTGTTCGTAGCGCTGCGGTGCAGGCTTCCGGACCGGCAGCCCGGTGCCCTGGTCCAGGCAGGCCAGCCGGGGCATCCGGTATCGGGCCAGGACCTTGCCCACGGTCGAGCGGGCAAGACCGAGATGGGCCGCAATCCGGTGCGGTCCCCACCGCCGGCTGAAACGCAACGCAACGATCCGGCGCTCGGTGCGTATGGGTGTGCGGTTCGGGCTCCGCCGCGGGCGGGAGGACGCGTCAGCCATGCCGTCCTCACCCCGGGCGAGGTACCGGTC
>NZ_JBFTLY010000047.1:0-652 GCF_056396685.1 Pseudarthrobacter sp. 05T312 | reverse complement strand
CTACCTTGCCGTTGGTCTGCGGCCGGTAGGGGCGGGTCCGCCGATGCTTGAGGTGTGGGCCCAGGGCTGCTGCGAAGGCCCGGGAGCGGTAGCAGGATCCRTTATCGGTCAGTACGGCTTTGACGGTGATGCCGTGCGCGGCGAAGAACGCCGCCGCGCGGACCCAGAAAGCGGCGGCGGTTTCCTTCTTTTCGTCGCCGAGGATTTCCGAGTACGCGAGCCGTGAGTGGTCATCGACGGCGTGGTGCAGGTACGCGTACCCGGTACCGGCCCTTCGGTTCCTACGACCCAGCGCCCGGCCCAGGGCGCGGTGCCCGCCGCCATCGGGAATACGGCCGAGTTTCTTGATGTCCACGTGGACCAGGTCTCCGGCGTTGTCGTGTTCGTAGCGCTGCGGTGCAGGCTTCCGGACCGGCAGCCCGGTGCCCTGGTCCAGGCAGGCCAGCCGGGGCATCCGGTATCGGGCCAGGACCTTGCCCACGGTCGAGCGGGCCACGCCCAGGTGGGCCGCAATCCGGTGCGGTCCCCACCGCCGGYTGAAACGCAACGCAACGATCCGGCGCTCGGTGCGTATGGGTGTGCGGTTCGGGCTCCGCCGCGGGCGGGAGGACGCGTCAGCCATGCCGTCCTCACCCCGGGCGAGGTACCGGTC
>NZ_JBFTLY010000046.1:0-674 GCF_056396685.1 Pseudarthrobacter sp. 05T312 | reverse complement strand
GCGCGTTGGCGGTGTTGCCGTTGCAGCGCGTCATGTTCGTGGAGAACGATTTTGCGTCCTCGCGGTGAGGCGGTGCATCGGTGCCGGAGGGGGCAGCCTGTGCAGGCGGCGCCGAACGTGACCCGTCGTTTGGTGGTGATGTTGCGGGTGAGTCCGTGCGGGCAGGTCATGGTGCCGGCTGCTTCGTCGACGGTGAAGTCATCGAGGGTGAATCCGCCTTCGACTGCTGGGCGGAGGGGCCAKGGTTTGATCACCGGGGTGTGGCCGGCACGGGTGAGGGCGGCGAGCATGTCCCCCGTGCCGTAGGCCGAGTCGGCCAGGACGTCCAGGCTGGTGCCGGCGATCGTGGAATCCATGCCGATCAGCCGGGCACCGACGGCCCCRTCGCTGTTTTCCGGGCCGGAGGCCTTGGTCAGTTCCGCGGCGGTGATCAGCCCGGTGTCGGGTTCGATCACGATGTGGGCCTTGTATCCGTCCTGCTGCCTGGACTGGGTCTTGTGCGCRTGCCGGGTGTCGGGGTCAACGGTGGAGATCATCCGGTCCGGGGCGACCTTCCGGGCGATCCGCCATCGCCCGTCGGTCCCGTCGGAGTCCTCGGCCGGTTCCACGTCCTGCCCGGCGACCAGGGCCAGCAGAGCGTAGGCATCAGCAGCCTTTCCGTCCAGCGTTTCGGG
>NZ_JBFTLY010000045.1:0-715 GCF_056396685.1 Pseudarthrobacter sp. 05T312 | reverse complement strand
ATCACAGTCCGGTTATCGACTCCCCCAGGCTTATCGCAGATTCCTACGTCCTTCTTCGGCTCCTAATGCCAAGGCATCCACCGTGTGCTCTTAAAAACTTGACCACAAAGATCAAAAACAAAAAACACTCGAGAGAACCACAGAAACTGTCCCGCACACCCAAAAAGGCGCACGAACCAGATCCAGGTTCATATTCTTGGAAATTGCTTCTTATACAAGATGCTCGCGTCCACTATGTAGTTCTCAAACAACAACCCCACACCACACACCCCACACACAAACACGTGCGCAGACCGTCATGGCAGGGAAACCAGAAACAAACAAACCCGGGACCTAAACCCCGGCCCTGTTGCCTCAGGACCCAACAGTGTGCCAAACACTACCCGGAACACCAGACCACACAACGTTCCTGAACCCCCGAAGGAATCCGTACTGATCAATGATCCGTGCCACCAGGCACCTATTTGTTGATATTCCACCCATGAGCACCCGCCGCAGGACAATCGCCTGCGCAACGGGCTTGCTTCCTGACAACCCCCACACCCGGACATACATCCAGGCCGGTTGCTGTAGGYGCTCCTTAGAAAGGAGGTGATCCAGCCGCACCTTCCGGTACGGCTACCTTGTTACGACTTAGTCCCAATCGCCAGTCCCACCTTCGACAGCTCCCTCCCACAAGGGGTTAGGCCACCGGCTTCGGGTGTTACCAACTTTC
>NZ_JBFTLY010000044.1:0-863 GCF_056396685.1 Pseudarthrobacter sp. 05T312 | reverse complement strand
GCCACGGCGCCGGCTTCGTTGATGCCGGGGTGGATCAGCTGGCCGGCGGGGGATTCCTTGTAGGCCAGGACCAGGTCCCGGTCCACCGACAGGTAGTTCTGCCCCTTGGGGTTGTAAATCTTCGCCGTCGGGAAGAACGCATCCATGCCGAAGGTGCGGGCCTCGTCCGGGATGATCGGGGCGATGTGCTTGCCGAAGTTCTTATCCCGCATCAGGTCCTTGAGGAGCCTGACGAACGCCATGGTGGTTGCGGCCTGCTGTTTGCCCGAACCGCGCTTGGCCACCTCGTAGGACTTCGCGTCCGGCAGGGTGATCTCGGCGTGGGTGTCGCGGCGCTCCGGAACGGATCCGCCCAGCGCAGCACGGCGCTCCATCATGTACTTGATTTCCGGGGCGTCGTTACCGGGGTGGTAATACGGCGGCCGGTACGAGTCCTTCTCCAGCTGCTCGTCGCTGACCGGGATCCGCAGGTGGTCGCGGAACTTCTTCAGGTCATCGAGGGTGAGCTTCTTCATCTGGTGGGTCGCGTTGCGGCCCTCGAAGTGCGGGCCCAGGCCGTAGCCCTTGACGGTGTGGGCGAGGATGACGGTGGGTTTGCCCTTGAATTCGGTGGCGGCCTTGTAGGCGGCGTAGACCTTGCGGTAGTCGTGGCCGCCGCGTTTGAGGTTCCAGATCTGGTCATCGGTGAGGTCCGCGACGAGGTCCTTGGTCTGCGGGGTCTTGCCGAAGAAGTGTTCGCGGACGAACCCGCCGGACTCGGCCTTGTAGGTCTGGTAGTCCCCGTCGACGGTTTCGTTCATGATTTTCACGAGCGAGCCGTCGGTGTCGCGGGTGAGCAGGTCATCCCATTCCCGGCCCCAGAC
>NZ_JBFTLY010000043.1:0-863 GCF_056396685.1 Pseudarthrobacter sp. 05T312 | reverse complement strand
GTCTGGGGCCGGGAATGGGATGACCTGCTCACCCGCGACACCGACGGCTCGCTCGTGAAAATCATGAACGAAACCGTCGACGGGGACTACCAGACCTACAAGGCCGAGTCCGGCGGGTTCGTCCGCGAACACTTCTTCGGCAAGACCCCACAGACCAAGGACCTCGTCGCGGACCTCACCGACGACCAGATCTGGAACCTCAAACGCGGCGGCCACGACTACCGCAAGGTCTACGCCGCCTACAAAGCCGCCACCGAATTCAAGGGCAAACCCACCGTCATCCTCGCCCACACCGTCAAGGGCTACGGACTCGGACCCAGGTTTGAAGGCAGGAATGCCACCCACCAAATGAAGAAGCTGACGGTGGAGGACCTCAAGGACTTCCGGGATTACCTGCGCATTCCCATTTCGGATGAACAACTCGACGCCGACCCGTACCGGCCTCCCTACTACCACCCGGGATTTGATGCACCCGAGATCGCCTACCTCCTTGAACGGCGGAGCGCATTGGGCGGGCCGGTTCCCGAACGCCGCGGCGGACACCAGGCGGTTGATCTGCCGGACGCGAAGTCCTATGAGGTGGCCAAGCGCGGTTCGGGCAAGCAGATGGCCGCAACCACCATGGCGTTCGTCAGGCTCCTCAAGGACCTGATGCGGGATAAGAACTTCGGCAAGCACATCGCCCCGATCATCCCGGACGAGGCCCGCACGTTTGGCATGGATGCGTTCTTCCCGACGGCGAAGATTTACAACCCCAAGGGGCAGAACTACCTGTCGGTGGACCGGGACCTGGTCCTGGCCTACAAGGAATCCCCCGCCGGCCAGCTGATCCACCCCGGCATCAACGAAGCCGGCGCCGTGGC
>NZ_JBFTLY010000042.1:0-866 GCF_056396685.1 Pseudarthrobacter sp. 05T312 | reverse complement strand
TGGTCCGGGACGGCTTTCATGTAGTCCGAGACGGCGACGATGGGGCCGGTGGCGCCTTCGAGTTGCTGGGTGACGAAGGGGACGCGGGCGGGCTGGCCGGGGTTGAGGAAGGCTTCCTCTTCGGCGGCGAGGCCGTCGCGGCGCAGTTCGTTCCAGGAGGTTACGGACCAGACGTCGGCGGAGACGTTCCAGTCATCGGCCAGCACGCGCTGGGCTTCGATGGCCCAGGGCACGGAGACGCCGGAGGCRAGGATCTGGGTGCGGGGACCGTCGATCTTTGCCGGGGCGAGSAGGTAGATGCCCTTGATGACGCCTTCGACGTCGAGGTTCTCCGGTTCTGCGGGCTGGAGGATGGGTTCGTTGTACACGGTGAGGTAGTACATGACGTTCTGGTCCGTGGAGTCCGYRCCGTACATCCGTTCCAGGCCGGAGCGGACGATGTGTCCGATTTCGTAGCCGTAGGCGGGGTCGTAGGTGAGGACGGCGGGGTTGGTGGAGGCCAGGAGGGGGGAGTGGCCGTCGGCGTGCTGGAGGCCTTCGCCGGTGAGGGTGGTCCGTCCTGCGGTGGCGCCGATGATGAAGCCGCGGGTCATTTGGTCGCCGGCGGCCCAGAAGGCGTCGCCGGTGCGTTGGAAGCCGAACATGGAGTAGAACACGTAGACCGGGACCAGGGGGACGCCGTGGGTGGCGTAGGARGTTCCGGCGGCGGTGAAGGCTGCCACGGCGCCGGCTTCGTTGATGCCGGGGTGGATCAGCTGGCCGGCGGGGGATTCCTTGTAGGCCAGGACCAGGTCCCGGTCCACCGACAGGTAGTTCTGCCCCTTGGGGTTGTAAATCTTCGCCGTCGGGAAGAACGCATCCATGCC
>NZ_JBFTLY010000041.1:0-1024 GCF_056396685.1 Pseudarthrobacter sp. 05T312 | reverse complement strand
TGTATTGACCTGAGAGGTTGGTGACGCGGCTGGCCGGTGGCTGACCTTTGAGTGAGGTGTGACCTCGATGATGATTGTAGTGATGGAGCCAGCCAGCGAAAGCGGCAACACGCTCGGCCTCTGATCTGTAAGGACGGGCGTAGGCCCATTCGTCGAGCAGGGTGCGGTTGTAGCGCTCGACTTTGCCGTTGGTCTGAGGCCTGTAGGGACGGGTGCGTTTGTGCTTGATGTCCGGGCCCAAGGCGTCTTTGAACGCGTAGGAGCGGTAGCAGGAACCGTTATCGGTCAGGACCCGTTTGACCGTGATCCCGTGGGACTCGAAGTAGGCGTTGGCACGTTCCCAGAATCCGGCCGCGGTGTCCTTTTTCTCATCGGTCAGGATCTCCGTGTAGGCGAGCCGGGAGTGGTCATCGACGGCGTTGTGCAAGAAAGCGTGGCCCGGTCTCCTGTTCGCCGCGGTGCCGGTCTTGTTCCGGTTTCCGGCGGCCCTGCCGACACTGCGGTGGCCCCCGCCGTCGGGGATCCGTCCAAGTTTCTTAATGTCGACGTGGACCAGGTCCCCGGGTCTGTGGTGCTCGTAGCGGCGGATCACCCGGCCCGTGGCCCGGTCCAGCCACGACAGCCTCGCCAGCCCGAATCGGGACAGGACCCGGTGCACCGTGGAGGGGTGGATGCCCAGCAGATAGCCGATCCGTGCCGGGCCCCAGCGGCGGTTGACCCTGATCGCGACGATCCGCCGCTCCCGCCGCATGGAGGTCCGTCGCGGGGAGTTGATGGGCCGGCTGGAACGATCACCCATCCCGTGCTCACCGTGCTCCCGGTAACGGGCCGCCCACCGCGCTGCGGTCGTCACCGACACCTGGAACCGCTCAGCAGCACGGCGCAGCGGCCACCCGTCATCGACGATGCACCGGGCCAGCCGGAGCCGTCCCTTCGGCGTCAGAAGCGCGTTAGCATGGGACATTGAAGACCTCCTTGTGGATCGGACTCTTAGACAAGCCCCACTCCACTTGGAGGTCTTCTT
>NZ_JBFTLY010000040.1:0-1046 GCF_056396685.1 Pseudarthrobacter sp. 05T312 | reverse complement strand
GCTGCTGTTGCGGGGCCGGACGTCCCGGTGCGGGCGCAGGAGATGGCGGTGGCGGCGGAGATCGGGTGTGTGCTGGCCCTGGGTCCTCGGGCGGCCTCATCGTTCCTCGCAACTGCGCACGCCGTGATGTCGACGTTGCCGCGGACGTTGGAGGCTTTGCAGGCCGGAACCGTCTCTTGGCAGCACGCTGTGGTGATGGCGGACGAGACAGAGTGCCTTGATCCTGCCGGCGCTGCGGCGTTGGAAGCCCATTTCCTGGACCCCGACGCCCCGGACCGGGCGCGGGGGTGCCCGGTGGGGCAGTTGCCGGCGCACCGGTTCAAGGCCAAGGCCCGCACCTGGCGGGAACGCCACCAGGCAGGGTCCATCGAACAACGCCACGCCAAAGGGGTCGCGGACCGGCGGGTGGAGTTCCGGCCGGACCAGGACGGGATGGCGTGGCTCTCCGCGTACCTGCCCGCGGACCAGGCGTTGGCCGGGTGGAACCGGCTCACCGCCGCCGCCCGTGGCATGCAGGGCCCGGAGGAATCGCGGAGCATGACCCAACTGCGTGCGGACACCTTCGCCGACGCGGTCCTCACCAACGGCACCACAGTCAACGATGCCAGGCCCGGCGCGGGAACTGACCAGCAATCTCCGATCCGTGCGCAGGTGCTGGTCACGGTCCCTGTGTTCTCGCTGATGGGTGTTACGGACGAGGCGGCGATGCTGGACGGGTACGGTCCCATCCCGCCGTCAATGGCCCGGGAACTCGTCGCTTCCGGTGCGGCTTCGTTCTACCGCGTGTTGGTGGATCCTCGGGACGGGGCACCGTTGGAAATCGGCCGGACAAGCTACCGGGTGACGGGGGCGATGCGGTCCTGGTTGAGGATGCGGGACGGGCAGTGTCCGTTCCCGGGGTGCAGCAACAACTCCCTGGACAACGACGCCGACCACCTCCTCGCCTGGGCCAAGGGCGGCACCACCGGGATCAGCAACCTGGGACAGCCCTGCCCCAAACACCACAAACTCCGCCACACCACCGGCTGGAAACCCACCCCCGCCAC
>NZ_JBFTLY010000039.1:0-1068 GCF_056396685.1 Pseudarthrobacter sp. 05T312 | reverse complement strand
GGGGTCTTGCCGAAGAAGTGTTCGCGGACGAACCCGCCGGACTCGGCCTTGTAGGTCTGGTAGTCCCCGTCGACGGTTTCGTTCATGATTTTCACGAGCGAGCCGTCGGTGTCGCGGGTGAGCAGGTCATCCCATTCCCGGCCCCAGACGACCTTGATCACGTTCCAGCCCGCGCCGCGGAAGAACGCTTCGAGTTCCTGCATGATCTTGCCGTTGCCGCGCACCGGCCCGTCCAGGCGCTGGAGGTTGCAGTTGATCACGAAGTTCAGGTTGTCCAGGTTCTCGTTCGCTGCCAGCTGCAGCAGGCCCCGGGACTCGGGCTCGTCCATTTCACCATCGCCCAGGAACGCCCAGACCTGCTGGTCCGAGGTGTCTTTCAGGCCCCGGTTGTGCAGGTACCGGTTGTTCTGCGCCTGGTAGATCGCGTTCATCGGCCCGATGCCCATGGASACCGTGGGRAACTCCCAGAAGGCCGGCATCAGGCGGGGGTGCGGGTAGGAGGACAGGGCGTGGCCCTGCCGGGACTTTTCCTGCCGGAACCCGTCCAGGTCCTCCTCGGACAGGCGGCCTTCCATGAACGCCCGGGCGTACATGCCCGGGGARGCGTGGCCCTGGAAGAAGACCTGGTCCCCGCCGCCGGGGTGGTCCTTGCCGCGGAAGAAGTGGTTGAACCCGACCTCGTACAGGGTCGCGGCCCCGGCGTAGGTGGAGATGTGCCCGCCRACCCCGATATCGGGACGCTGCGCCCGGTGCACCATGACCGCGGCGTTCCACCGCATGTAGGCCCGGTACCGGCGCTCGAACTCTTCATTGCCCGGGAACGCAGCTTCCTGGTCCACCGGGATCGTGTTCACGTAATCGGTGGTGGTCACCATCGGCACRCCCACGCTCTGCGCGCCCGCGCGCTGCAGCAGGCTCCGCATGATGTATTGGGCACGCTCGGTGCCCTGTTCCCTGATCAACGCATCCAGGGACTCAACCCACTCGGCAGTCTCTTCCGGATCACGATCAGGCAGCTGGTTAGTCAACCCGCTGAGGATATGGGAGGTCTCTTCTCCTGCAGCCACG
>NZ_JBFTLY010000038.1:0-1257 GCF_056396685.1 Pseudarthrobacter sp. 05T312 | reverse complement strand
TGGCTGGGCCCCCGTTAGCAGTCCAGCGTCTATGCGATAGCTAATGTGTTTTCTTGCGTCCAGTTTTCCCAGTAGCGTTTCGGCGTCATGCCGTCCAGGGATCCGTGGGGCCGTTCATGATTGTAGATAGCTTTCCATTCCTCGGCCAAAAACTGCGCTTCGGCCATGGTGTCCATGATTTCTCCGGAGAGTTGCTCCCTTCTGAACTGGGCATTGAATGATTCGATGAAGCCGTTCTGCCAGGGCGAGCCGGGGTCGATGAACGCGGTGTCGACGCCGGCGGTGTTGCACCACTCGATCAGGGCGGCGGCGGTGAATTCCGGTCCGTTGTCACACCTGACGTAGGTCGGGGCGGTGCCGGTTTCGGCGATGATGTCCTCCAGCACCGCGACGACGTCGGCGGCTTTGAAGGACCGGCGCGGAATGACTGCCAGTGCGGTGCGGGTGTATTCGTCGATGACGTTGAAGAACCGGATGTGCCGGCCGCAGGAGGTCACGTCGGACTGGAAGTCGAAGCTGACCACGTGCATCGGATACTCGGCTGTGAGCCGTTTCCGTTCCCCGGCGCCGGGCCCGGTCCGGCGCTTCTTCCGCGCCCTGGCTTTACAGACGAGGCCTTCGTCGCGCCAGAGCCGGCGCACCCGCTTCCGGTTCAGCGCCACGCCGCCCCACTCGGGCTGGGCCAGGAGGTGCCAGCGGGCCTTCCGCCAGCCCCAGGCGGGGTGTTTCACTGCGATGGCGCGCAGGGCTGTTCGGAGCTGCATTTCCTCGAAGCCCATGTCGGGTTTTTTCTTGCGGAACGCGGACCGGTTCTGGCCGATGACCTTGCACGCGAAGCGTTCGGATGCCCCGAACTTCTCCACCGCCATGCGCACGGCACGGCGGCGGGGTTCGGGGCTCAGAATTTTCCCTTCGCCACCTCGTTCAGGATGTCGATGGCCAGTTCCTTCTCCGCCAGCAGCCGCTTGAGCCGGGCGTTCTCCTTCTCCAGCTCCTTCGTCCGTTTGGACGCCTCGGCGTTCTTCTCGGACCCGTACTCCTTCAGCCACCGGTACCAGGTCGCCTCGGTGACCTGAAGTTCCTTGATGACCTCGACCATCGGACGTCCGTCGTTGAGCATCTTCTGGCCCTGCCGGACTTTGGCGATGACCTGCTCGGGGGTGTGTCTGCGTGCCATGATTCGTGAATTTCCTCCTGTGTCCATTCTCGGACACGAAACTCACACAAACACTGGACTACTCTCTGGGGACCCAACCA
>NZ_JBFTLY010000037.1:0-1940 GCF_056396685.1 Pseudarthrobacter sp. 05T312 | reverse complement strand
TTCAACGGAGAGTTTGATCCTGGCTCAGGATGAACGCTGGCGGCGTGCTTAACACATGCAAGTCGAACGATGATGCCCACTTGTGGGTGGATTAGTGGCGAACGGGTGAGTAACACGTGAGTAACCTGCCCTTGACTCTGGGATAAGCCTGGGAAACTGGGTCTAATACCGGATATGACCTTCCATCGCATGGTGGTTGGTGGAAAGCTTTTGTGGTTTTGGATGGACTCGCGGCCTATCAGCTTGTTGGTGGGGTAATGGCCTACCAAGGCGACGACGGGTAGCCGGCCTGAGAGGGTGACCGGCCACACTGGGACTGAGACACGGCCCAGACTCCTACGGGAGGCAGCAGTGGGGAATATTGCACAATGGGCGCAAGCCTGATGCAGCGACGCCGCGTGAGGGATGACGGCCTTCGGGTTGTAAACCTCTTTCAGTAGGGAAGAAGCCGYAAGGTGACGGTACCTGCAGAAGAAGCGCCGGCTAACTACGTGCCAGCAGCCGCGGTAATACGTAGGGCGCAAGCGTTATCCGGAATTATTGGGCGTAAAGAGCTCGTAGGCGGTTTGTCGCGTCTGCCGTGAAAGTCCGGGGCTCAACTCCGGATCTGCGGTGGGTACGGGCAGACTAGAGTGATGTAGGGGAGACTGGAATTCCTGGTGTAGCGGTGAAATGCGCAGATATCAGGAGGAACACCGATGGCGAAGGCAGGTCTCTGGGCATTAACTGACGCTGAGGAGCGAAAGCATGGGGAGCGAACAGGATTAGATACCCTGGTAGTCCATGCCGTAAACGTTGGGCACTAGGTGTGGGGGACATTCCACGTTTTCCGCGCCGTAGCTAACGCATTAAGTGCCCCGCCTGGGGAGTACGGCCGCAAGGCTAAAACTCAAAGGAATTGACGGGGGCCCGCACAAGCGGCGGAGCATGCGGATTAATTCGATGCAACGCGAAGAACCTTACCAAGGCTTGACATGAACCGGAAAGATCTGGAAACAGGTCCCCCACTTGTGGTCGGTTTACAGGTGGTGCATGGTTGTCGTCAGCTCGTGTCGTGAGATGTTGGGTTAAGTCCCGCAACGAGCGCAACCCTCGTTCTATGTTGCCAGCACGTGATGGTGGGGACTCATAGGAGACTGCCGGGGTCAACTCGGAGGAAGGTGGGGACGACGTCAAATCATCATGCCCCTTGAAAGTTGGTAACACCCGAAGCCGGTGGCCTAACCCCTTGTGGGAGGGAGCTGTCGAAGGTGGGACTGGCGATTGGGACTAAGTCGTAACAAGGTAGCCGTACCGGAAGGTGCGGCTGGATCACCTCCTTTCTAAGGAGCGCCTACAGCWACCGGCCTGGATGTATGTCCGGGTGTGGGGGTTGTCAGGAAGCAAGCCCGTTGCGCAGGCGATTGTCCTGCGGCGGGTGCTCATGGGTGGAATATCAACAAATAGCGGCCGTTGTGTTGTCGTGTCCTTCTCTAGTACGAACCCCTGGTGGTTCTGGAACGGTGGCGTGGTGATGTGGTGGTYTTCGTGTTTGGCACACTGTTGGGTCCTGAGGCAACAGGGCCGCGGGTTCGCTGTCTTCGCCTTTTTGGGGTGTGGGTGGTGTTCTGGTGGGTTTGTTTGTTTCTGGTTTCCCTGCCATGACGGTCTGCGCACGTGTTTGTGTGTGGGGTGTGTGGTGTGGGGTTGTTGTTTGAGAACTACATAGTGGACGCGAGCATCTTGTATAAGAAGCAATTTCCAAGATTATGAACCTGGATCTGGTTCGTGYGCCTTTTTGGGTGTGCGGGGCAGTTTCTGTGGTTCTCTCGAGTGTTTTTTGTTTTTGATCTTTGTGGTCAAGTTTTTAAGAGCACACGGTGGATGCCTTGGCATTAGGAGCCGAAGAAGGACGTAGGAATCTGCGATAAGCCTGGGGGAGTCGATAACCGGACTGTGAT
>NZ_JBFTLY010000036.1:0-2328 GCF_056396685.1 Pseudarthrobacter sp. 05T312 | reverse complement strand
GCTGCTGTTGCGGGGCCGGACGTCCCGGTGCGGGCGCAGGAGATGGCGGTGGCGGCGGAGATCGGGTGTGTGCTGGCCCTGGGTCCTCGGGCGGCCTCATCGTTCCTCGCAACTGCGCACGCCGTGATGTCGACGTTGCCGCGGACGTTTGAGGCTTTGCAGGCCGGGACCGTCTCTTGGCAGCACGCTGTGGTGATGGCCGATGAGACAACGTGTCTGGATGCCGCGGCGGCGGCGGCGTTGGAAGCCCATTTCCTGGACCCGGACGCACCGGACCCGGCGCGGGGGTGCCCGGTGGGGCAGCTTCCGGCGCACCGGTTCAAGGCCAAGTCCCGCACCTGGCGGGAACGCCACCACGTAGAGAGCATCGAGAAACGCCACGCGAAAGGGGTCGCGGACCGGCGGGTGGAGTTCCGGCCGGACCAGGACGGGATGGCCTGGCTCTCCGCGTACCTTCCCGCGGACCAGGCCCAGGCCGGGTGGAACCGGCTCACCGCCGCCGCCCGTGCCCTGCAGGGACCCGATGAATGCCGCACCATGACCCAACTGCGTGCGGACACCTTCGCCGACGCGGTCCTCACCAACGGCACCACAGTCAACGATGCCAGGCCCGGCGCGGGAACTGACCAGCAATCTCCGATCCGGGCGCAGGTGCTGGTCACGGTCCCTGTGTTCTCGCTGATGGGTGTTACGGACGAGGCGGCGATGCTGGACGGGTACGGTCCCATCCCGCCGACAATGGCCCGGGAACTCGTCGCTTCCGGTGCGGCTTCGTTCTACCGGGTGCTGGTGGATCCGCGGGACGGGGCACCGTTGGAGATCGGCCGGACGAGCTACCGGGTCACCGGCGCGATGCGGTCCTGGTTGAGGCTGCGGGACGGGAAGTGCCCGTTCCCGGGCTGCAGCAACAACTCCCTGGACAACGACGCCGACCACATCCTCGCCTGGGCCAAGGGTGGCACCACCGGGATCAGCAACCTGGGACAGCCCTGCCCGAAACACCACAAACTCCGCCACACCACCGGCTGGAAACCCACCCCGGCCACCAAGAACGAACCACCCGGCTGGACCTCACCCACCGGCCGCAACTACCCGAGCGAATACCAGGACTGGGAACCACCACGCTGGCCGGACCGAATGTGGCAGGACGGAAAGCGGCCGGACCGAAGGTGGCCCGGCAGCATCGATCTCGTTCGCCATGGTGCGTCCCCCTGGGAGGATGCCCTTGAGCGGTTCCTGCGTGCTCACGCCTGACCAGCTTCGGTGCTACTGGAGCAGGCCCAGCTGGTCCGGCGTATCCACGTCCTCGCCGGTGGACTGGTCGCTGCAGTCCACCTCGTCCACCAGATCGGGGTGGCTGCGCAGGAAGCGGCGGGCCCCGGCGTCACCCGTCACCGTTGCGCAAACAGCTTCGCGGAGGGAGGCGTCGATGACCAAGGGGTGCCCGCGGCGGAGAGCCGCGCCGCCGCCGTCGTTGGAATCACGACGGCGGCGGTACGCGGCGGCGGTGATCCGCCCGGGGCGGTGGGAGGACAACAGACGTGCCACGGTTTCCGGCGTCAGGCCGGGCTGGTCCACCAGCGCGATCAGGAGGTGGTCTGCCGGGTCCGCGGCCTGGTTGCCGAGCAGGAAGGAACTTCCCATTCCTGACTCCCATTCGGAATTGGTCAGCACGCGGCAGCCGTCCAGCATGGCGGCAGCTTCAACCTGGGCCGCACCTGCACCGAGGACCACCACCACCTCCCGGCAGACGCCGGTGAGCAGTGCTCCGGCAATAGCCTCCACCAACGGCCGTCCACGGAACGGAAGCAGGGCTTTCGGGCCCAGGCCCAGGCGGGTGCCACCTCCTGCGGCGAGCACCACCCCGGTGGTCCTCATCCCCGCTGAACCGGTCCCGTTACCATCACCCATAGCTGCACCCTATGGGAGTTGCGGTCAGGCGTCCCCACCCGCCCCGCCGGTGGTGCCGGCGTTGACGTCCAGGAGTTTGTAGCGGTCCATGGCGTACGACGGCGCATCCGCCTCCACTTCACCCCTGGCCGCGAGCAGCTGGAGCACCTTCACCACGATGGAGTGGGTGTCGTTCTTGAAGAAGCGGCGTGCTGCTGCGCGGGTGTCGGAGAAGCCGAAGCCGTCGGCGCCGAGGGTGGCGTATTCGTTGGGGATGAATTGCCGGATCTGGTCCGGGACGGCTTTCATGTAGTCCGAGACGGCGACGATGGGGCCGGTGGCGCCTTCGAGTTGCTGGGTGACGAAGGGGACGCGGGCGGGCTGGCCGGGGTTGAGGAAGGCTTCCTCTTCGGCGGCGAGGCCGTCGCGGCGCAGTTC
>NZ_JBFTLY010000035.1:0-2434 GCF_056396685.1 Pseudarthrobacter sp. 05T312 | reverse complement strand
GCGGCGCTCTCCACATACCCAACGGCAGCTTTCGCCTTCACCGCAGCGATCCCGGCCTCCACCTCACGGGACCCGGCCAGAATCTCCAGGCAACCATCCGCCAACCCAGCCAACGGATCAGCTGCAGAAAAAGGCACCGCACCGGCCCCGTCCACCTCAGCATCCAGCACGGCAAGGGCAGCACGGATCTCCCCGAACGCCTTCACCACCGCTGCCATCCCCATAACCCCATCTTGGCAAAGGGGTACGACAATCAACCCCGGCAGCACCAGCACGGCCTTGGTGGCGCCGTTTTGGGGATGCAGCCCTTGCTCCGGTACCCTATTGAGGTTGGTGACGTGTCCGAGCGGCCGAAGGTGCAACACTCGAAATGTTGTTTGGTGTAAAAGCCAACGTGGGTTCAAATCCCACCGTCACCGCCACTTAGCAAGGCCCCTGCTTCCCTTTGTTTACAAAGGAATCAGGGGCCTTTGCTTTGCCCAGAGCGGTCCCAATGGCAAAAAATTGGCAAAACCTCTTACGCCAGCCCGACCGCACGCCAACTTTTGAGTGGTCAAGCATGGCTGAGCGACGGTTAGCGATGCGGACCAGTAGCGGCTCCCGCCCTTGTTGGGTGAGATCTGGGCTCGCTTCAAGCGCGGAGTTTGCTATCGTGTCCGAGGTCGCCGCCACAACCTATAGACGACGGCTGAGGCCGCGGGACTTCGGCACACGCAACGGGGGTAACGCAGCGGTGATCACAGCCAGTTAGTATCCACGGATGAACCCCCTTGAAAACGAAGAGTCACTTGCGTCCCGAATGCCGGAAATGGACAGGATAGAGGAAGGGACCAAGGTGGGTTTCGCAGCCGTCTTGTCAGCGATACCAGTGATCGGCGGGTCTGTGGCAGCGGGATTGACTGGTTCCCTCGCAATTGCTGACCGGTATGCCCAGGAGAGATGGCTCCTCATGCTGGCACAGCGAGTGGACGAGCTAGGCGAAGCAGTAGGGCTGGGGCAGGCAGATATCGCAAACGACGCACGTTTCGGGGCGGCAGTAGTCAAGGCCCTGCGGATATCAAGGGAGACCTCGAGTCAGGCGAAGTGCAAAATACTCGCGAACGCGGCCTGCAATAGCGGCTCCTGGGCGCCAAATGAAGAGGCCGTGGCCAATTTCTTCATGCGACTCCTTGAACGCTACGAGCCTGAGCATGTGCTCATTCTCAGTGCCTGCGATGATCCGCAGTCGTTCCTGACGGAGCACCGCGACAATGTGGGCAACGGACAGTTGCACTGGATTTTCGCCAACGTCGTTTACGCAGGGATCGTAGAGTGGGAGCCGCTGGCCAAGGTCGTCTTGAGGGATCTTCATCAAGACAACCTCATCAACGACGCGGTGGGGCTCGGTTACGACATCACAGACGCGGCCCACCGGCTAAGCACCCCTATGGGTCATGAGTTTCTGCGTTTCTGTGCTGACCCTGTTTCGGACGACACAAAAGGCTAGGCGTCGACACGGATCCCCTACGGCTCGCTTTCCTTTCGTCACCGCGGCGCTCCGCCTCTCACAGAGACAACTACGCCTTAGCATTGTTCACGGCGGCGCTCTCCGTGGACCTCACTGGTGTCTACCGGTAACGCGCAAACTCGTGGAGCCCTCCGAGTAGCTCAGGCCGTCCCCGCGGGCATGCAGCCGGTCCCGTCATAGGCCCGCTCAGGAGCACGAAGCGGTGCCTGATGTACGCCCTCTTGGATGAGATGATTCCCGGGGGCATTCTCTGGCAACTAATCAGCCTCATCATTCATTCAGAGGAAAGGGGGAGCCTTCTTGGCACGCTATTACGAGGTAGGGGAGTTACGGGAGAGGTCAGGCGGGTTGACGGCCTCCGCCGCCGAGGGGTGGTTGAAGCATTCGAACAGGCCTGAAACAGGAATGTATGACGTGTTCCTGAGCCATAGCTTTCGCGACGCGCAATTAGTTTTGGGACTTCGGAACCTTCTCACTGATCAAGGACTACGTGTTTACGTTGACTGGATTGATGATCCACAGTTGGACCGGTCACGCGTGTCCACCTCCACGGCTGACCGCCTGCGGGGAAAAATGCAACAGTCGAAGTCTTTGGTGTATGCGACTTCTCGCGCAGCAAGCCAGTCACGGTGGATGTCGTGGGAACTGGGCTACTTCGATGGATACCAAAACGGGTCAAACATATCCATTCTTCCCGTCGAGAGCGGCGGTGGGGAAGATTTCGAAGGTCAAGAGTATTTGGGGTTGTACAAAATAATCGAGAAAGTGAAGGTGGATGTGGCTGGGCCCCCGTTAGCAGTCCAGCGTCTATGCGATAGCTAATGTGTTTTCTTGCGTCCAGTTTTCCCAGTAGCGTTTCGGCGTCATGCCGTCCAGGGATCCGTGGGGCCGTTCATGATTGTAGATAGCTTTCCATTCCTCGGCCAA
>NZ_JBFTLY010000034.1:0-2569 GCF_056396685.1 Pseudarthrobacter sp. 05T312 | reverse complement strand
GTCGTTGAGCATCTTCTGGCCCTGCCGGACTTTGGCGATGACCTGCTCGGGGGTGTGTCTGCGTGCCATGATTCGTGAATTTCCTCCTGTGTCCATTCTCGGACACGAAACTCACACAAACACTGGACTACTCTCTGGGGACCCAACCAAGTCCACCAACGCTGACTACGATTGGTGTCCATGGACCCAGAAGCTACCGAGGATGCAGCACTGCCCGATTACCGCACGTACACCTCGATGTCGTTGGAGGGCGAAGCTGCTGTAGGACGGATCGCAATCTGGGCCGCATGGCTGGAACAGACACTTGCCCACTTTTGCTCGGCGCTCATAAATGGGCGGAGCGGGGTGGGAGCGACCCTGACGGAGGGCCTGCCGGCCTCGCAGTTGATCCAAACGTCGAGGAGGCTCGCGCTTTCGGTTTATTCACCATTGTCCCAGGAGCTACAGGACCGGGTAGTGGGAGTTCTAGCCAATGCTCAACAGGCCCTGCAGCAAAGAAATAAGATCCTCCATGGATCCGTAGGAGGATCGTTGACTCCAGGCACAACAGCGTTCTTCAGTCGCCGTCTGAACGCAAAGGGGCTAATGGAGGCGACTGTTCACAGCCCTGAAGAGCTGGACGAAATGGGCGCTAGGTTGCATTCCGTAATGGAAGAGGTGTGGGAGTGCATGGAGGAAATCGAACATGCGCTCGGCCGCTACTAAACCCCCGGCCATGACATGGAAGCCGCCCGTCTAAGCAGGTCGTTGTGCCTGCCTGTTGCCGAGGCCACCGTGGATTCCGGGAGGCCGAACATCCTGCAGTTCAGGTCTCAGGCGCCGTGGCGTCCCGGTGCCAGAGCTGATCCTGGCGGGCCGTGTGGAGCGCGCCGGCGACAGTGTCCAAGTCATCCTCGAACAAGTCGGCGTAGCGGTCCAAGGTCATCGCGGCCGATGCGTGTCCAAGCATCCGCTGGAGCACCTTGATGTTCGCGCCGGCACTGATGGCTAGCGACGCCGCCGTATGTCTGAGGTCGTGGGGTGTGATGGTGGGGAACGTCGGGTCCTTCACTTGCGCGCGTTTCCGGGCCGCGGCGAACCACCCACTCTCCATGTTTCCCGGGCGAAGGTAGTTCACACCGTCGCCCCAAAGGAGGGCATGACTTTCCCTACCGGCGCAGGCAGACTCAATGGCAGGTGCCAGAAACGCTGGATAGACGATGGAACGACTTTCGTGCATTTTCGGTGTGCCGATGACCATCTTGCCGTTGACGTTGACGGCGTTCTCTACGATGAGTACTCGCCGTGCAGGCTGGTCCACGTGGCCGACCCGCAGGCCGGTGGCCTCACCCCATCGGAGACCGGTATAGGCCAGGAACCGCACAAAGTCGGGGTACTTGGATTCCAAGGCAAGGGCTTCAGCCTGGCTGTGCGTCAGGTACCCACGGGGACGGCTTGTCCGGCGGGCGATTTTGACGCCCTCTGCCGGGTTCGAGGAGATGCGTTTGTCTTCCGCGGCGTCGTGAAGAATCCCTGAGAGTACGCCGAGGCAACGTGACACCGTTGTGGGACTGCGATGCTCGGAGAGGGAGGCCACCCACGCTTTGATCTCCGAGCGCAGCAGTGAAGAGACATAACGGTCCCCCCATTTGGGGTGGACGTGGTTTCGCCAGGCGCTTTCAATGCTGTGGAATGTTGAAGGTTTGACCGTGTGCTTGTGGGCTGCCAGCCACTCTGCGCCGAGGGTTTCGACGGTGATACGCCCGTCACTTGGTGCAATGAACTGTCCGCTTCGCTTTGAGACCTCCACGGAGTCCAGGAAGGCCTGTGCATCACGCTTAAGCTTGAACCCACGTTTCTGGCCTTGAGAGTGATCGGGTTTCTTGTATAAGACTCGGTACCACTTGCCACTCTTATTTTCGTATGGATGGATACTCCCCATGCCCGATCTTTCTCGCAGTCGCCGTGGTGCAGATGAAGTGTCAGTAAATGTGAGTTTGGGCTTTCCGTCAAGGGCCTAAAAGGCATTGGGAGTACCGGGATCTGTGACTTCGCGGGACTGTGTAGCGTTTTTGATACAAAAGATGGCACATCCTCTGAGAGCTGCTTTTCTTGGTTTATCAAGCGATTCCGCTGCTTTAAGGCGTGTGCCGCGTGTACCACCGATTTTCGACTTTTGTCCCGACAATAAAAACTCTGAAAATTGGCGTGCTCAACTGTGCTTGAGCGCTCCACGGCGGCAGGGGTCAGGACGGATCTGTTGCCATTGCTTGGCTCTACGCCCGCGTGCCCAGAGGCAGTTTCTCTTGAGTGAGGCTGAAGCCGAGCTGTGCCGAACTGTGCCCGACCGCCCGAGGGGCGATGGGTGATTCTGCGTCGATATCAGCGCCATCATTGGCCTGGTCGGGCGTATCGACGCCAAGCGAACCGTTGCGATGTGTCTGGTTGGGTCCCCAGAGAGTAGTCCAGTGTTTGTGTGAGTTTCGTGTCCGAGAATGGACACAGGAGGAAATTCACGAATCATGGCACGCAGACACACCCCCGAGCAGGTCATCGCCAAAGTCCGGCAGGGCCAGAAGATGCTCAACGA
>NZ_JBFTLY010000033.1:0-3095 GCF_056396685.1 Pseudarthrobacter sp. 05T312 | reverse complement strand
TGGCCGAGGAATGGAAAGCTATCTACAATCATGAACGGCCCCACGGATCCCTGGACGGCATGACGCCGAAACGCTACTGGGAAAACTGGACGCAAGAAAACACATTAGCTATCGCATAGACGCTGGACTGCTAACGGGGGCCCAGCCAGACTTGCCGGCTACGGGGGCCTTCCTTGTCATAATTTCGGGATTCGGCCGCCGTAATGTTGTGAAGGTGCCAGAAACCCGCAACTCATACCTGTTGAGCCTCCGAGCTCTCGAGCTGGCCTCCGCGCGAGTAAAAGAGGCATGTAAAGGTAACGACGTCGACGCTGCGGCAATCGAAGCACATTTCGCTCTTCATGCCGTATACGACCTTCATGAAGCGTACTTTGTCCCTCGTGGGATGAAATCCGGCAGGGACCAAGACGCGGCCTACTCACAGGAGAACGGCCAAGTGGTCGGGGCGCTCGTACTGGCACGCGGGGCACTGACACATCAGTTGGTCACCTTCCCTAGGCCAGGGGGATTTTCAGACAAGCCCCATGGCATGGGGCCTTACGGTCCCGGGTGGATTTGGAAGGAACACACCTCAACGGATTTCCGATATGCAACACGTGCAGCTTGGTACGGGAAACGCGTCCAGGGTCGTCTCTTATGGACGCCGCTCGACGAAGCATGGGGTTGGTTCCTCGAACGCGTACCCAACTAGTTCGCCTCACTGCATTTCCACCGGTATCGTCCGTGGCATGACAGCAAAAATTACCGAGGGGGAATGGAGCCCTTTACCCGGCGCAATCCCCGATAGCATGCAGCCGAACAAGGTCTACATCATTCCCACCAGGAAGCCGGTGGACGACGACGGTGACACTATGCCGCGCTACACGGACAACGTTCGATACCTGCCAAAGGCCGCACGCGCCGCTGGTATCCCGGTGGAGTTTTCGACTCCAGAGGGTACGCGAAAGTATCTTCAGGAGTTCAGTATTGACCCCGAGATGTGGGCGCTTGGCATTGCTCTCGTGAACATGACCAGTGATTGGCTCATTTTCACGGTCGAGCAGTTCCTCACCCATCGCGCAAAGTCCCAGGGGTGGACCGACGAGAGCGTACTGGAGCTGCCCCTAAAGGTTTCCATCGCCGAAACCAGCACGTCACGGAACGTCGAGATCGAGGGCAGCGGTGCCGAGGTCCTCGAAGCTCTGCGAGTAATCAAGCAGCAGTCCCTCGACCAGCCTGGCGGTGGCCAAAGTGACAGGACCTAGGGGCCGTCGTTTCACAACGGTGATTATGCAGTGGGGACCTATACCGCCATCGGGTGGACCGCACCGCGAACGCTATCTCGACGTAAACGGCAGGGAGTCACTACGAACTGCCGACGAGTCCTACGCTGCAGCGCTGGCGGCTCTCGGCGAGCACGCTAAAGATGTTCCGTCGATGCACACGCCGTTAGTAACAGATGACGATGCGCTTCGTCGAGAAATCCAGCGGCAGAAGCGCTCCGAGTGGCTCGCCTGCTCGGCGATGATTGACAAGGAAACGCTCGCCACAGTCGAGCCGATGATCCGAGGCTCCGAGGCCGCAGCCGTAGCCGCACTAAATTACCTCGAGGATCACGAATTGGCGGAGGTAGCTCACACGGCGATCCACCGGGCGGCTTTCATACGCCGGGGTCTGTTTGGCTGTCCCATCGTTTTGCGAGACGACGATGAGTTCTGGACGAACTGCTCCGTCAACATTTCCCACCTGCGCGTTGGAATGTCCGCCGGGCTCATCAGCGACTTCGAATGCTCGATCTGCGGGCGACTGGTCGAGGACTGCGACCACACCATGGCCGAGTTTTACGATAAGACCGCCTTCCGAGACGACGACGGAAATTGTTCCATCTGCCGGGCAACGCGGTGCGACCACGAGATCGGGAAGGCTTACCCGACCGAGGCCTACGCGAACGCCCGCAATATGAGGGCCGAGGAAGTATCGATGGTCGCGCGTCCGCGCTACCCGCAGGCACGGATGACGGAGGAGTCTATCGACTTGGGAGCGATGGGCGACGACCCACGAGTTCGCCACGCAGCGAAGCACAGAAACCTAAACTGCGACGGGTGTCTCGGCCCGTGCAAGGGCTTCAACGACATGAGGACTTGGGACGAAGGCGGGACAAGTGTGCCCGAGAACGGCGATGACGATTACGAGATCGACAACCTCGGATCCTAGACCCATCTTATAACCCATGGGATACGAGACGTCTCGCCGGGACCACGCCAAGTCCGCGATGGCGGCGGCCAAGATTCCGCCAATTCTCGGGAGACTTCGCGACGCCCGCGATTCTCATAACTACGTCTCGAAACCCTCTGGTTGAATCGGTGTATTCACCATTAGTTATGAAACACCCTGGAGCAGGCACGGCGAAACTGATCGGCTACGCACGGGTTTCGACGCGGCAGCAGGCAGACCTTCTGGCCGCCGGCGTCCGACGGGATGACCTCTACGTCGACCGCGGCGTCTCCGGGGCCAGGTCCTCGCGACCTCAGTTCGACCGAGCACTGGACGCACTGGTCGAGGGCGACACTCTCGTCATCACCACCCTGGACCGGCTCGGGCGATCCACGCAGAACATGCTCGCCTTCGCCGACGCTCACCGGACCCGCGGCGCCGGCCTCAGGGTCCTGAACCCGGGCGGGGGCGACGTTGATACCTCGACACCGATTGGCTCGATGCTGTGTACCGTCATGGCCGCCCTCGCCCAAATGGAACATGAAATCAAACGCGAACGCGTCGCCGACTCCATCAGCAAACGGCGGCAAGCCGGGCTGGACCTGGGCGGCCTGCCCCGACGTATCACGGACAGTCAGGTCCGCAACGCCGTGCGTCTGGTCGAAGGAGGCGCACCTGCTGCCCAGGTTGCCCGCGACCTCGGAATGTCTCGCGCAACGTTCTATCGACGCTCCCAGGCCCTGGCGCCCTAGATGTAATTCCCACTGAGGTTGTGAACGCGGCTGATGGGGGTTGTGCCGCCGATGCCGGTATGGGTTCTGTGGTGATTGTAGTGGTGGAGCCACTGGTCGTAGGTGGCGGCGCGTTCGGCTTCTGAAGTGTAGGGCCGGGCGTAGGCCCAT
>NZ_JBFTLY010000032.1:0-3265 GCF_056396685.1 Pseudarthrobacter sp. 05T312 | reverse complement strand
CAGTTTCTGTGGTTCTCTCGAGTGTTTTTTGTTTTTGATCTTTGTGGTCAAGTTTTTAAGAGCACACGGTGGATGCCTTGGCATTAGGAGCCGAAGAAGGACGTAGGAATCTGCGATAAGCCTGGGGGAGTCGATAACCGGACTGTGATCCCAGGGTGTCCGAATGGGGAAACCCCGCYAAGCGCGCGAGTGACTTGGTGACCCGTACCTGAACACATAGGGTGCGTGGGGGGAACGCGGGGAAGTGAAACATCTCAGTACCCGCAGGAAGAGAAAACAATAGTGATTCCGTTAGTAGTGGCGAGCGAACGCGGATCAGGCTAAACCGTTCCATGTGTGATAGCCGGCGGGCGTTGCATGGTCGGGGTTGTGGGACTTTCCATACCAGTTCTGCCGGGCTGGTGGGGTGTGATGTGCGCGCATAGGTGAACGGTTTTGAAAGGCCGGCCAGAGAGGGTGTTAGTCCCGTAACCGTAATGTGTTTGTACCGCCTGTGAGAGTATCCCAAGTAGTACGGGGCCCGAGAAATCCCGTGCGAATCTGTCAGGACCACCTGATAAGCCTAAATACTCCCTAATGACCGATAGCGGACCAGTACCGTGAGGGAAAGGTGAAAAGTACCCCGGGAGGGGAGTGAAACAGTACCTGAAACCGTGTGCTTACAATCCGTCGGAGCCAGTCTGATTCTGGTGACGGCGTGCCTTTTGAAGAATGAGCCTGCGAGTTAGTGTTACGTCGCGAGGTTAACCCGTGTGGGGCAGCCGTAGCGAAAGCGAGTCTGAATAGGGCGTGTGAGTGGCGTGATCTAGACCCGAAGCGAAGTGATCTACCCATGGCCAGGTTGAAGCGACGGTAAGACGTCGTGGAGGACCGAACCCACTTCAGTTGAAAATGGAGGGGATGAGCTGTGGGTAGGGGTGAAAGGCCAATCAAACTTCGTGATAGCTGGTTCTCCCCGAAATGCATTTAGGTGCAGCGTTGCGTGTTTCTTGCTGGAGGTAGAGCTACTGGATGGCTAATGGGCCCTACAAGGTTACTGACGTCAGCCAAACTCCGAATGCCGGTAAGTGAGAGCGCAGCAGTGAGACTGTGGGGGATAAGCTTCATAGTCGAGAGGGAAACAGCCCAGACCACCAACTAAGGCCCCTAAGCGTGTGCTAAGTGGGAAAGGATGTGGAGTTGCCCAGACAACCAGGAGGTTGGCTTAGAAGCAGCCACCCTTAAAAGAGTGCGTAATAGCTCACTGGTCAAGTGATTCCGCGCCGACAATGTAGCGGGGCTCAAGTACACCGCCGAAGTTGTGGCATTCACATATGTTCCTAGCCTTCGTGGTTCAGGAGTGTGGATGGGTAGGGGAGCGTCGTGTGGGCGGTGAAGCTGCGGTGTAAACCAGTGGTGGAGCCTACACGAGTGAGAATGCAGGCATGAGTAGCGAAAGACGGGTGAGAAACCCGTCCGCCGAATGATCAAGGGTTCCAGGGTCAAGCTAATCTGCCCTGGGTAAGTCGGGACCTAAGGCGAGGCCGACAGGCGTAGTCGATGGACAACGGGTTGATATTCCCGTACCGGCGAAAAACCGTCCATGTTGAACAGGGGATACTAACCGCCCGAGACCTGCCCGATMMCCCTTGTGGTGTGAGGGTTTTGGTGGAGCGCGGGACCTGATCCTGGGAGGCAAGCGTATTAACAGGTGTGACGCAGGAAGGTAGCCGAGCCGGGCGATGGTTGTCCCGGTCTAAGGATGTAGGGCGAGTGGTAGGCAAATCCGCCACTCATGGTGCCTGAGATCTGATGGGACCCCCGTTTGGGGGGATTTGGTGATCCTATGCTGCCGAGAAAAGCATCGACGCGAGGTTTTAGCCGCCCGTACCCCAAACCGACACAGGTGATCAGGTAGAGAATACTAAGGCGATCGAGAGAATTATGGTTAAGGAACTCGGCAAAATGCCCCCGTAACTTCGGGAGAAGGGGGGCCCCAACCTTGAACGGACTACGCGTCCGGGAGGGGATCGGGGCCGCAGAGACCAGGGGGAAGCGACTGTTTACTAAAAACACAGGTCCGTGCGAAGTCGCAAGACGATGTATACGGACTGACTCCTGCCCGGTGCTGGAAGGTTAAGAGGACCGGTTAGCCTCACGGCGAAGCTGAGAATTTAAGCCCCAGTAAACGGCGGTGGTAACTATAACCATCCTAAGGTAGCGAAATTCCTTGTCGGGTAAGTTCCGACCTGCACGAATGGAGTAACGACTTCCCCGCTGTCTCAACCATAAACTCGGCGAAATTGCAGTACGAGTAAAGATGCTCGTTACGCGCAGCAGGACGGAAAGACCCCGAGACCTTTACTATAGTTTGGTATTGGTGTTCGGAGTGGCTTGTGTAGGATAGGTGGGAGACGTTGAAGCCCGGACGCCAGTTCGGGTGGAGTCATCGTTGAAATACCACTCTGGTCACTTTGGACATCTAACTTCGGCCCGTAATCCGGGTCAGGGACAGTGCCTGATGGGTAGTTTAACTGGGGCGGTTGCCTCCTAAAAAGTAACGGAGGCGCCCAAAGGTTCCCTCAGCCTGGTTGGCAATCAGGTGTCGAGTGTAAGTGCACAAGGGAGCTTGACTGTGAGAGAGACATCTCGAGCAGGGACGAAAGTCGGGACTAGTGATCCGGCGGTACATTGTGGAATGGCCGTCGCTCAACGGATAAAAGGTACCTCGGGGATAACAGGCTGATCTTGCCCAAGAGTCCATATCGACGGCATGGTTTGGCACCTCGATGTCGGCTCGTCGCATCCTGGGGCTGGAGTAGGTCCCAAGGGTTGGGCTGTTCGCCCATTAAAGCGGTACGCGAGCTGGGTTTAGAACGTCGTGAGACAGTTCGGTCCCTATCCGCTGCGCGCGCAGGAAATTTGAGAAGGGCTGTCCTTAGTACGAGAGGACCGGGACGGACGAACCTCTGGTGTGTCAGTTGTACTGCCAAGTGCACCGCTGATTAGCTACGTTCGGATGGGATAACCGCTGAAAGCATCTAAGCGGGAAGCTCGCTTCAAGATGAGATTTCCATACACATTTATGTGTGAGAGGCCCCCAGCCAGACCACTGGGTTGATAGGCCGGATGTGGAAGCGAGGACTAACGACTCGTGAAGCTGACCGGTACTAATAGGCCAACAACTTACACCACACAGAAAAACATTCTGCTTGCGTCCACTATGTGGTTCCCAACCAACAACCCCGTCAACACACGGGGCACGGCAGGAACCAACAACTAAATA
>NZ_JBFTLY010000031.1:0-3515 GCF_056396685.1 Pseudarthrobacter sp. 05T312 | reverse complement strand
CCACAGGGGCGGCACGATTCGGCACAATCAACCAATTACATACATAATCGGTATCAACAAACTTGGCACACTATTGAGTTCTCAAACAACAGACACACCCGGCACCACCCAAACCAACGTTCAGGATCGCTCCGGAGCAACTTTTCAAACTTACCCGATCCCCCACCCCGAAGCAAATCCATCTTTCAGGACCCACATCGAAGAGAAGACCGCCCCAACCGATTTCCAGCGCCCTAAAGAGCAACCAGAATCTGGCCTTGAAGTGGGGGTTTTGGCCACCCGGTGAACAGTTCTTCACTGTCTCCCCCGCGGCGACTTAGAAAACAATACACGCCCACCGCGCCCACCGCAAACCGGCCCAAGCCCCACCCCAACAACCCCAAAACCCCGGAAAACCGCGGTTTCCAGGGTCTAAGCAGAGGGTTTTCCAGTTTCGTAGGCGATTCCAGACTTCTATGGAGTGGCTCACATCTTTTGCAGGTGGTCGGCAGCCACCTGCAGAGGGAGCGAGTGTTCCACCGCCGTCGCCGCAAACCGGCATGGCTCCATAAGGCCGGGCAGCTCGCTCGGCTGTGCCCATAACCTTCATGGCATGGTCATGACAGGTGGAGGCGGGCCCTCCGGTCCGCGCTTTGGTCTGATGGTTGCCGCTTCCAGGGACTTGGTGGCCGGTGTCCGAGTCGCCCCGGTGGGACCTGGAGGAATCAGACCGGGGTGCCAGTCCCGGCGGACTCCACCAGCTCCCCCCGCGTCGAAGCCGGCTGGTACGCAACGTGCGGGGCCGGCGCGGTTGGTCCACCAGAAGGCCAGACCACCTTGGACTGCTTGTCCGTTACTCCGTGCCCGTGTAGACGGAAACGTGCTCGGTCAAAGGATTGGTCAGCTCAGGGTGACCGGCGGGGCCGGCACGGCCGGGGCAGATGACCGTGCGGCCGCCGCTGCTCAGCGCCACGCACTTTGAGGTGCCTTTTGTAAGCCTCCTTCAACCCACTCACAATCGGGTTACGAACCAATCGTGAGGTGATGAACGTGGAACAGAACAGCACAGCCGAACAGACCCCCGTCGTCGTCGAGGTCTGGGCCGACCTCGGGTGCCCCTGGTGCTATGTCGGCAAGCACCGACTACAGCGCGCGATTGAGGTCCGGCCGGACTCGGGCCGATTCCAGGTGAAGATTCGTTCCTTCGAGCTGAACCCCGACTCCCCGAAGGAGCCCGAGCCCATCGCAGATGTCTTCATGCGCAAGCACGGCGGAGACCCCTCAGTCGTCCTGCAAGCGGAGAAACGGATCCAGGCGATCGCCCACCGGGATGGCCTGCAGTTCAATCTCGATCGGATGAACGCCAACACGTTCGACTTGCATCGTGTGATGCACTTCGCCGAGCAGTCTGGCAGGGGCCTGGAGTTCTTCTCCCAGATCCAGGACCGGTTCTTCTCCGGTGAGATCGACCCATACGACGCTGATGTCATGGTCGAGGTAGCGCAGTCCCTCGGCCTCGACGGGGAACGCGTACGTGACGTCCTCGCGAGCCAGGAGTTCGCCGCCGATGTCCGGGCCGATGGTTCCGAGGGTGCGGCGCTGGGCGCGCAGGGGGTGCCGTTTACGGTCTTCGGCCGCCGGCTCGCGGCATCAGGCGCTCAGTCTGTGACCGCCTACGGCCAGGCCCTTGACCAGTTGGTCGAAGCCCTCGCATCCGAGGAGGTGCCGGCATGAGCGCGGATGCACCAGTCCCCGCACTGAAGGTCCTCGACGCCGGGCCGGTCGAATTCTGCGAGCGGGACAGCGATCACTGCGAGGTCTCCGGCCTCCACCCCGAGGCACCCGAATGCGTCTATGAGACGTATCCCCGGTAAAGCGGGGAGGGCTAGTCCCTGGCCGACTTCTCCCTTCCGACACCGGTCAGCTCGTGCTCGCGGCGACTGGCGGCGACGTCCCCGTGATGGTCGGCCGCCCAGCCCGCGAGGGTCATCACGGCCTCCAGCAGTGACCGGCCCAGCGGAGTCAGGTTGTACTCGACGCGCGGCGGCACCTCGGCGTACGCCGTTCGGGTGAGCAGCCCGTCGCGCTCAAGCGCCTTCAACGTCACCGTTAGCATCCGCTGCGAGATGCCCGGGATGCTCGCTTGCAAGTCGGAGTAGCGCAGCGGCTCCGACCCCAGCGTGCTGATGACCAGGATCGTCCACTTGTCGCCGATCCGGTCCAGCACCTCGCGGATGAACGCGCTATTCTCCGGCCACGCCCGGCACGGCCCGCTGATCGTCCTCGCAATTGCCATCTCGTCCACCCTCAGCATCCATGAATCCCGGCATGCAGTCCGCCTGGTCTGCTGCCACACCACCAGTATGTAATAAGTCGAAAGGGACAAAATGCCTACCATCGCCATCGTCGGAGCCGGATCCGGACTCGGGCTGTCCATCGCCAAGACCTTCGGCGGCCACGGCTTCTCCGTCGCCCTCGTCTCCCGGACGCAGGCTAGGCTCGACGCCCTCGCCGCCGAACTGACCGGCGCCGGGATCGAGGCCGCCGGCTTCGCCGCCGACGTCATGGACCCTGCATCCGTCGCCGCAGCTTTCGACCGCATCAAGGAGCGCTTCGGTAGGGTCGACGTCCTCGAGTACTCGCCCGCCCCGCACCACCCCGTCCCCGGGCTGCGGAACGCGACGCCGCTGGAGGCCGACCATGCCAGTATTCAGCCGCAGATCGACTACTACCTTTACGGCGGCCTCGCCGCGACAAAGCAGGTTCTACCCGGCATGATCGAGCGCGGCTCGGGGACCATCATTTACACCACCGGCGGATCGTCCATGGATCCGCTGGCCGGGTCCGCCGAGTTCGCGGCCACCGCCATCGGGTCGGGCGCCCTGCGAACCTACGCCCTCAAGCTGCACCAGGCCACCGCCGGAACCGGCGTCTACGTCGCCCACGTGCCGATCTTCGCCTGGATCGGCACCGGCGGCCCAGAGACCCAGGCCGAAACGATCGCCGAGCACTACTGGAACCTCTACAACACCCGCGACGGCGCCGAGCATCCTTACGCCGCTCAGTAACCCAGCGATCTACAAGAGGGTTAGGGTCGCCGCACAGAGATCCACACCTGCTGGACCTCTTCTCCGACCCTGGCCTGACACGGGTTGCCCCCTCTCGACGAACTCGGGCCCGCCACGTTGTGCGGCGCGCCGGCAATCAATGGACGACTCGAGCACCTGCCCGTAGCGCATTCGGGTTCTGCAGCCTGGCCAGCTACATCGCCAGAAGCCGGACGTGAAGGAGGCGGTGGGGCGTCCAGGGAAAGCCGGAAGCATGCGATTCCGGGCGGGTATAGGACGGCGGGGCCGGCACATCCCAGCCACCGCCCGCCATTATGCGAGCCAGAAGGCCCGCAGTGCGGTGTTTTGTTTGTTAAATGTGGGAGGCCCCAACCGTGTGGTTGGGGCCTCGACCATGTAATGATGTTCCGGCGGTGACCTACTCTCCCACACCCTCCCGGGTGCAGTACCATCGGCGCTGTGGGTCTT
>NZ_JBFTLY010000030.1:0-6299 GCF_056396685.1 Pseudarthrobacter sp. 05T312 | reverse complement strand
CCCAACTGCACCGGAGCCGCAGGCACACCCTCACCATCAAACCCCACGGTCTTCGCCGTCCCCCCGTCAAGAGGCTGCTTCAACAACGCCTTCCGCGTCGCCACCGCCACAACATCACTGCCCGGCCCAGGCTGCTGCAACTTCGCATCCCGCGCATTCTCCAACGCCAACCGCTTACCACCAGGCAAAAACAAGCTCCCCGCAGCAGCATCCAACACCACCGGACGGTCCCCCACCACCGTCATCTGCAAATCCCCGGCACCCTTAAGACCATCCCACGTACTGGACTCCGACGACGCAACACCACCCTCGGCATCAACCCCCGTCACCGTCACCACACCAGTCTTCGGATCCGCCGAATAAATCCGGTCATCAGAACCCACCACCGACACAAGACCCGCCGAACCAACCAACACCGGCTCGGACGCTTCCTTATCAAAACCATTCACCGTGGACGGCGACACCGCCCACACCTTCCCCGACGCAGCATCCGTCACCGAAATCGTCCGCGCCCCAAAACTCACATCAGCCGCCCCCGGCAACTGCTTATATAATTCAACCGCCCCACAGCATTCTTCGACTTCGAAACAACCCACACACCACCATCGTTCAACTCCACCTCAGTGGTCTTAAACCCCGGATACAACACAGCACCCGTCACCACCACAGCCACCACAGCACCAAACGCCGTACCAGTGACGAGTTTCCTATGTCGCTTTTTCAGCCCGAGCTTCCCCAGCAGAGTTGTCACAGCGTTACTTTTCCCTCAGATTGTGTAGCCAGATGGCGGCCTGGTCGCAGGACAGGCAGCAGGCTTTCTTTCCCCGCGGCAAGCCTACCGAACCGCTGCAAGGCCCGCGATGGGGACAACTGCCCGCGGCGCTCCGGCATAGCCCGTGTCAGCAATGCGGGGCTCCCAGGCCGGCGGGATCGGCGAGCGTGGTGTGGCCGGCGATCACGTAGCGGCCAACGTTGCGTGCCGAACCGGATTCCACCCGCCACCAGCGGACGATCCCGTTGCCCGACCAGTTGTCGCTCTGGTCGATGTAGCAGGCCACCATGATGCGGTCCTGGTCCGCCTTGTAGAACCAGGGTGGGCTGTCGGCATTGACGCCGTCACAGTCGAAGTAGGGACTTGGCCGGTAGTTCGATCCGCCCAGGGTGAAGGTACAGCTCCTGACGAAGTTGGGGTCGGAGGTCTTGATCCGGGTTTCCCACAGGCCCTGCTTGCCGGCGGTGGCGCTGGCGGTGACCACCGCGCTGCCGGTGCCGACGGAGTTGAAGGTCTGGACCGCGATGGTAACGGTATCGCCGAAGTTGGCCGTGTTGACCGTCCTGCTGCCGGAGGGGGCAACGTTCTCCCAGCCGCCGTTGTTGATCTTGATCTTCGTTTGCGCCACGTCGTTGGTGCTGGTGGACGGGGAGGACCAGTTCAGGGTGGCGGACTTTTGGTTGACACCGCCGTTTTGGCCGGACGCCGAAGGCGTGCCGGGAGATCCGTAGGGTGTTGTCGTCGCGGGTGCACTGGCGTCGGAACTCGGGGCCACCGTGGAGTTGGCGACGACGGTGATGCTGACGGCGTTGCCATTGGCGAAGCCGCCGATGGTCTGGCCGGGCGTGATGGGCCCGCGGGCACCGTTGCTGGCGTTGTAGCTGTAGCTGACTTCGTTTTCTGCTGAACCGTTGCGTTCGGCCGCGGTCAGTTTGCGGAAGTCCACTGTTATGGAGCGCCCTGCTCCGCCGGTGTTGGCCGGTGTGGCCGTCACGCCGGAGACCGGGGACAGCTTGCCGGTGGCGCGGCGGGGGGCCGAGGGCGGACTGACGGCACCCTTGCCTGCCTTGTTCTCTGCCTGCACGGTGAACGTGTAGGCCGCTTCGGAGTTGTTGGCGGTGAAGTTTGCCGTGCGGACGTTGCCGGGGACGGTCTGCGTCTGGGCGGGGGCGTTGCCACCGCTCATGGTGACGTAGTAGGTGCTGATCGGATCGCCGTTGGTGTTGGGTTCGGCCCACGTGACCCGAAGCTGGTTCTGGGTCCCCACGGATGATGCGACGGCGGACGAAGGTGCTGCAGGTGCCGCCGGGACACCGGCGGGATTGTCCTCCGCAGAATACGTCCCCCAGTCGGAGGCGCCAAGCTCGTTGACGGCCTGCGCACGCACCTTGTACTTCACGCCGTTGGTGAGGCCGGTCCAGGTGTAGTTCAGCCCGGCGACCTCGTTCTTCACGGCCACCCCGCTGGCCGGCGGCGGCGAAATTTCCAGGTTGTAGTGCTTCACCGGTGAGCCCTCGGTCTTCGCCGCGGGCCAGGTGACCGCCATCGTCTTGTCCCCGGCCTTCACCGTGGGGGCGTCCGGCGGCGATGGCTTCTCGTCGGGCCGGATTTCGTTGGACTGCGGCGAAGCCTGCGAGTCCCCCACCTCGTTGGTGGCGAGCACCGTGAAAACGTACTTTACGTTGTTGGTGAGCCCGCTCAATGTGCAGGTGGTGGTGGGGCACTTCTGTTCGAAGCCGTTGTTTGAGCGGACGGTGTACCCGGTGATGGGCGCTCCATTGTCCGACGGCGGGGCCCACTTGAGCACGGCGGTGCGGCTGCGGACGTCGGTAGCGCTGGGGGCGGACGGTGCGTCGGGTTTGCCCCGGACGGTGAGCCGCAGGCGGCCGTCCACCTGGCGGGACAGGTCGCCTGTCTTGTCGGCCACGGTGTAGCGGACCACCATGACTCCCTTGTACCCGTCAGCCGGGGTAACGGTGATGCTGTCTCCCGACACGGACGGCTGACCGGCTGCGGAGCCCGTCTCCACCGTGGCGCCAACGATCCGCAGGGGCGTGTCCGGGAAGGGGTTGAAGTCGTTGGCCAGGACGTTGACCTGTTCGGTCTTCCCGGCGTTGGCCTTGTCCACCGCATCATCGTTAGCCACCGGCAGGGGCCGGTTGGAGGCAACGTGGCGTGCGGTGATGGTGGCACTCACGGCGGGAGACCTGCCGTCGGTGACCTTCACCTGGATGTTTCCGGTGACGCCGATGCCCAGGGAACCGTCAGCGGTGATGGCGAGGGTGGCGCCGTCGACCTTTGCGTTGAATCCGGCGGGAAGGGTCCCATCCAGTTCGAAGCGGAGGTTGTCCTTGTCCCGTTCGTCCACGTCCTTGGCCAGCCCGGCGAGGTCCACCGTTGCCTGTTCGGCCTTGGGAACATCCACGGAGGTACCGCTGAAGGTGGGCGGATGGTTGGCGTTGGGGTCCGGGATCACCTTGGTCATGATCACCAGCGTGGATTTCAGGCCGTCGCCGTCGTCGGGTCCGGAGCCGTCCGTCACTTCGAAGGTGATGGAGCCGGGGCCCACGTAGTCCGGTTTCGCGGTGTAGCGCAGGGCCTTGCCGTCGGACTGGATGACGCCCTCCGGTGATCCGCCCTGGACGCGCACGGAGTCGGCCACGGTGATCCTCGCGGTGCGGCCGCTGCGGACGCGGACGTATTCGGACAGGTCCAGGGTGACGTCCTTGCCGGACATGACCTCGACGGGGTCGGTCTTGGCGAGGGTGGGGTACTGCGCGCCCTGGCCCGGGATCCACATCAGGGCGGTGGAGGTGAGGCCGTCGACGTCCGTGACCGTGTAGGGGATCAACTGGTCTTCCGGGGTGAGGTTCACCACCACGTTGCCCGCGCCGCCGGGCCGGGCATTCGGGTTGCCGTCGGGAAGGCTGATCTTCAGCTCGGAAGCCACGCCGTCGGCGTCGGAATCGTTCTTCAGGACGGGGACGTCCACCGCAGTCTTGCCGAGGGTTTCGGCCACGGTCACGTGGTCGTCCTTGGCGACCGGGCGCTTGAGTTCGGCGTCCGGGCTGATCCGGACCCGGATCACGGCGCTGGCGGATGCCTTCTTGTCGTCCTGGATGCGGTAGCTGATGCTTTCGTTGCCGGCGGTGCCCGGTGCGGTGAACAGCACCTTGGCGCCGTCCGTTGCCTCCACCTGCAGGTCGGGCTTGGCCTCGAAGCCGTCGGAAACCAGGCTGAGCGGGTCGCCGTCGGGGTCTGAATCGTTGGCCAGGGCCTCCACGGCCACCTTGCGGCCGGGCCGGACGTCCACGGCGTCGTCCACCGCGATGGGTTTCTGGTTGTTGGCCTCCGGCGGGGCGATGCCCACAATGACTGTGCCGGTGTTTTCGGCACCGATACGGTCCCGGACCCGGTACGTGAAGCTGTCGGTGCCGGCAGCGTCCCCGGCGGCCGTGAACTCGAGGTAGCCGTCGCGCACCACGGCGGTTCCCATGGCGGGTGCCTTGTCGATGCCGATGAGCTGGACGGAGTCGCCGTCGGCGTCGATGCCGTCCAGCGGCACGGGCACCTTGACGGTCATCCCGGCCACCACGCGCGCGGTCAGGTTGCGGGGCTCGGGCCGGGTGTTCCGGTCATCGTCCCGGGCGCGGATGCGGATGGTCACCTGCTGCGAGTCCACCTGGCCGGAGGCGTTCTGCACCTTGTAGATGGCGTACACGGTTTTCGCCTCGGGCCCGGCCACGAACCGCAACTGGTCCCCCGCCACGAACATCCGCCCGTCGGCTGCATCGGGCTGTTGGGCCAGGTCCGGGAGGAGGGTGAGCTTTGATCCATTGGGGTCGGCGTCGTTGGCCAGGACGGGGATGGTGACGACGTCGTTGACCCGGACCGTTGCTTCATCCGGCTTCGCCTGGGGTGCCTGGAGCTTGGCCGGGGCGGGGACTATCAGCACCGCGATCTCGCCGGTGGCCGATGACCGGCCGTTGGACACGGTGTACCGGACGGTCAGCTGGCCCTCGGCGCGGATGTCGGTGATCCTTACCACCGAGTGGTCCAGCACGGCCACGCTGACCGGCAGGCCGGCGTCGGCGGTTACGGACTGCACCACCAGGACGCCGCCCGAGGGGTCCGAGTCGTTGCCCAGGACGTCCACCAGGACGTCACCGCCGGTGGGGAGCAGCGCGGTGTCCCGGACGGCGACCGGCGCGCCCTCGTCAGTGCCCGGCACCACATCAACGCGCACCAACTGCTGGGCGCTGGCCGGTCCGTTGGTCACCAGGTAGCTGACGTAGTGGGCTCCAAGGGTCCGGGAGTTGAAGGTGAACGTCTGCTGGTCCGGGTTGAGGGTCGCCGTGGTCTCGGCATCCGGGGTGGCCTGCGCCAGCCGCAGCGTCCCGCCCTGCGGGTCCGAATCGTTCTTGAGCGGGGTGATGACGGTGTCGGTGCCGGCAACGGCCACCACGTGGTCGGCGTTGGCGATGGGCGGCAGGGCCCCGGGGCTCCTGACGTCGACGGTGACTTTGCCTTCCGCGGTGGACTGGCCGTCCGAGACCGACACGGTGAGGACCTTCCGGCCCGGGGCGGCGCCGGAATCCTGGAAGGTCAGCTGGCCGTCCGGGCGGATCCGGGCCTGGTCCAGTGGATCGCTGCTGGACACGGAGACGGCGAACAGGTCATCGCCGTCGGGGTCCATCCAGTCGGTGAGGATGTTTTGCGTGACCGACTTGCCTGACTGGACCACCAGCGTGGTGTTCCGGTTGGGCTTTGGCCGCGGCGCATTATTGGTGCCGGGTGGGATGATGTTGAGCGTGATGTCAGCGGACGCTGACAGGCCGCGGCCGTCGTCCACGGTGTACTTGAAGGTTTCGCTGCCGGTCTTGTCGGCGGGCACGGCCACCTGCAGGCCCGTGGAGCCATAGATGGGCGAAACGGCGCCGGTCTTAACGCCGTCGGGGGTTCGGACGGTGAGGACGTCGCCGTCGGGGTCGGAGTCGTTGTCCAGGACGGGCAGGATGGTGGTCTTTCCTGCGCGGATGCCGAACTGGTCGGGTTTGGCCACGGGGGCGCTGTTGGGTTTGGTGCGGTCCGGCAGCACGGTCTGCTGGACCTCGTCGGCGGAGTCCTTGTCGGCGTCGTCCGAGGTTTGCTGCGGTGGGATGACGTCGTCCCAGTTGTTCACCAGCTGCATGTTCTGGTTGACCAACCACACATTCCCCGAGTTCACATCGTTCAGGACCACCAGGTCCCGGTTCACCCGGAAAACATACGACGGCGACGCACTCGCCTTCGGCACCGCAACATTCTTATCATCAGCATCATTGACGCAATCCCGGACGTACTTGTTCGCACCCGACCACGCCGCATGCACACACCCACCCAACTGCACCGGAGCCGCAGGCACACCCTCACCATCAAACCCCACGGTCTTCGCCGTCCCCCCGTCAAGAGGCTGCTTCAACAACGCCTTCCGCGTCGCCACCGCCACAACATCACTGCCCGGCCCAGGCTGCTGCAACTTCGCATC
>NZ_JBFTLY010000029.1:0-14221 GCF_056396685.1 Pseudarthrobacter sp. 05T312 | reverse complement strand
CAGACCAACGGCAAGGTAGAACGCTTCAACCGCACTCTCGCTACGGAATGGGCCTACGCCCGGCCCTACACTTCAGAAGCCGAACGCGCCGCCACCTACGACCAGTGGCTCCACCACTACAATCACCACAGAACCCATACCGGCATCGGAGGCAAAACCCCCATCAGCCGCGTTCACAACCTCAGTGGGAATTACATCTAGGTCCCGGACCCCGGCCAGGGGTACCTAATGCCCTAAACGTTCCTGTGCAGTCGCTGTGCATCCTGTTGATCCGGTCACCTTTGGCCCTACAGTAATCCCACAATTGCCTACGATGGGACACAGACAACAAGACGAACGGCCGCCGGGCACCTGCCCGGCCACCCGGTAAATCCAGGCAGGAGGAGGCGCGATGCAGGACAGCGTGCTGCTGCACGGGCACCCCGCCCGGCTGGTGACCGCCGGGGTGGCCGCCATCCTCCTCGCCGTGACGTCGGGAAGCGCCGCCCAGACCCGGCCACCGGCCACCGCGCCCCTGGTCCGCGTTGTGGTGGTGGGGGATTCACTGAGCACCGGCCATGGAACGTCCCCCCAGGAGGCGTGGCCGGCGCTGATGCGGACGGATCCGGGCGTGGCGGGGCTGGAAGTAGTCAACGCGGCCGAGGACGGCAGCGGCTACGTCAGCTTGGGCGACTACAACGGAACCTTCGGGACCCAGGTTGACGACTTCGTCACCCCGGACACCGGAATCGTGGTCTTCTTCGGCTCGGAGAACGACCTTGGCTATGCCTCCTCGGACGTAGGCGACGCTGCGCTGGCGGCGATGGACAGGGCAGAGGCCCTTGCCCCGGAGGCCAGGATCATCGTGGTGGGGCCGCCGTCGTACACCTCGAATCCCGACCCCGGACTGGTCGATATCAGCGACCAGCTCAGGACCGCCACGTCCAAGGCCGGCGCAGAATTCGTTGACCCAATCTCGGAAGGCTGGATCAGCGACGATTTTGACGACCTGATCGGCCCCGACGGCGACCACCCCACCGTGCTGGGCCAGCATTACCTGCTGGAGCATATCGGGGCGTACCTCGAGCAGGCTGCGCCGGCGGCAGAGGCTGCTCTGGAAGGCCGCCCGGACCTGCACAAGCCCGCCGCCTAGGATCCCGGGAGCCTAGACCAGCGGCCAGGGGTAGCGCATCCCCGTGTGGTCGACCGGAAGCACCATGTCCTGCAGCAGGCGCTGCACCCTCCGCTGGAGGGCGGCCACCTCGGCGGGGTGGAGCAGCCCGGTCACTCCGGCCGGAACCGCGCCGGCCAGGGGCCGGATGTCCTCCAGCAGGTTGTCCGGGATGGGGTCGCCGGCGAAGTCCCAGATCACGGTGCGCAGCTTGAAGGCGGCGGAGAAGCACAGGCCGTGGTCGATGCCCCAGATCCGGCCGTCCTTGCCGCGCAGCACATGGCCGCTTTTCCGGTCCGTATTGTTGGCCACATAGTCGAACACGGCCATCCGGGCCAGCTCGCTGTGCGTCTCCGGGGCGTCGGCGTACAGGGTGAAATAGTGTTCCTGGTGATCCCCTTCGATGAACCACTGGAGTGACCCCACCCCAAGAGGGGCGTCCGTGCGGACCACCGTAGGCGGCACCATACCCCAGCCCAATGCCTCGCTCAGCAGGAACGCGGCGCACTCCCGGCGGTACAGGCCGGCGTCGAAGTCCGCCAGCGGCCGTTCTCCCGCCTCCGGCTTGTAGACGGCCCATGCCGAATCGCCGTCGCAGGAAAGCTCCGCGAGGAACGTGGCATTGCTGCCGCTCATGATGCGGCCCAGCAGCTCCACCCGGCCCTCGGTGAGGAGGGTCAGCTCCCGCGCGGACACCGCATGCCCCATACGCATCCCGGCCCGCTCACGGCGACCTCAGGCCGCTCAGGGGTTCCGACGTCGAGTTCACCATCAGCACGGCCGGAGCCTGCCCGTCAGTGTAGGAGATCACCGAGACCGACGCCGGGCTGATCATGATCCGTTGGAACAGGTCCAGGTGGGTGCCCAGCGCGTGGGCCACGGCCGCTTTGATGGGGTCGGCATGGGAGAAACAGACCACGACGCCACCACGGTGGGCGGCCCGAAGGTCGTCCAGCGTAGCCACCATCCGTGCCTGCATCCCGGAAAAGCCTTCGCCGTTGGGAAACCGGAACGCCGACGGATTGTGCTGGACGGTCTGCCACTCCGGGAGGGCCGCCAGTCCGGCGAGCGCGGCGCCGGTCCAATCACCGAAGTCGCATTCAAGGAGCCCGGCTTCGTCCGTGACCGGCCGTCCGGTGCGGGCGGCCGTGGGTTCGGCAGTTTCCCGTGCCCGTTCCAGGGGAGACGAGTAGACGGCGTCCACGGGCAGGCCGGCGAGCCGTTCGGCGGCGGCGTCCGCCTGCGCCCGGCCGCGTTCGGAAAGGTGCAGGCCCGGAGCCCGGCCCGGCAGGACGGTGCCGGTGGTGGGCGTCTCGCCATGGCGGACCAAAAGGATCAATGTGCTCTGTGTCATTGGGTCTAAGCGTAACCGCGAGGGGACCCCGTGCCGAGCTTGCGAGGCGTGGGGAGCGGCAAGCGGTAGCCGCGCGGGTTCCCCGTGCCGAGTTTGCGAGGCGTGGGGAGCGGCAAGCGGTGGCCGCGGCCGGACAGGAATCTGGCGGAATCCCTCGATTAGCGGCAGGGCGGGGATTACCGTAGAGGGGTGACTGATCGCCCCGAAATTTACACCGTTGGTGAACTGCGTGCGGCTGGGTACGTCCACAAGGATCTGAGGCACGAAATCCGGGACAACCTCCTCGCCGCCCTGGCTGCGGGGCGTGACCCGTGGCCGGGCTTGTACGGCTTCGGCCGGACCGTGGTTCCGCAGCTCGAGCGGGCACTGCTCGCCGGCCACGACGTCGTCCTCCTGGGGGAGCGCGGCCAGGGAAAGACCCGCATCCTCCGCACCCTGGCGGGGCTGCTGGACGAGTGGTCGCCGGTCATCGAGGATTCGGAGCTGAACGAGCACCCCTTTGAACCCATCACCGAACAGTCACGCTCGCGGGCGTTGACGGAGGGCGACCGGCTGCGGGTGGCGTGGCGGCACCGTTCGGAGCGTTACGTGGAGAAACTCGCCACACCGGATACGTCGGTGGCTGACCTCATTGGCGACGTTGACCCGATGCGGGTGGCCGAGGGCCGCCGCCTGGGGGATCCCGAAACCATCCACTACGGGCTGATCCCACGCTCCAACCGCGGCATTATTGCCATCAACGAGCTCCCCGATCTCGCTGAACGCATCCAGGTGGCCATGCTCAACGTCATGGAGGAACGCGACATCCAGATCCGCGGCTACGTCCTGCGGCTTCCGCTGGACGTGCTGGTGGTGGCGTCTGCCAACCCCGAGGACTACACCAACCGTGGCCGGATCATCACGCCGCTGAAGGACCGCTTCGGCGCCGAGATCCGCACCCATTACCCGATTGAGCTGGAAGACGAAGTAGCCGTCATCCGGCAGGAAGGGCGGCTGGTGGCCGACGTCCCGCCGTTCATCCTCGAAATCCTGGCCCGCTACACCCGGGCGCTGCGGCAGTCCCCTGCCATTAACCAGACCTCGGGGGTGTCCGCACGGTTCGCCATTGCCGGGGCAGAAACGGTGGCCGCAGCGGCCCTGCGCCGCGCCAGCCTGCGGGGGGAGGACCAGGCAGTGGCCCGGATCATCGACCTTGAGCCCGCCGTGGAGGTGCTGACGGGCAAGATCGAGTTTGAATCCGGCGAGGAAGGGCGGGAGCAGGGGATCCTGGACCACCTCCTCCGGTCCGCCACCGCTGAAGCTGTCCGGGCCCACTTCCAGGGCCTGGACATGGGCCCGCTCGTAGCTGCCCTGGACGGACACCGCACCGTCACCACGGGCGAACAGGTCACGGCACGGGAGTTCCTGGGCAACCTCCCGTCGCTGAACGGCTCCGGCCTTTATGACGAAATTGGCCATCGCCTGGGTGCGGCCAACGACGGACAGCGGGCCGCCGCCGTCGAACTCGCCCTGGAAGGGCTGTACCTCGGTCGTCGGATCTCCAAGGAGTCCGACGACGAGGAAACCATCTACGGCTAGGCACAGGAGGCACCATGGCCATCCACAAGAGGTCCGCCCGGTACGGCCGGTATGCGGGCGGTCCGGACCCGCTCGCCCCGCCGGTGGACCTCGCCGAGGCGTTGGACGCCGTCGCCGAGGACGTGATGGCAGGCTACTCGCCGCGGCACGCCCTGCAGGAATTCCTGCGCCGGGGCGGCCGCAACCGCGATGGCCTGGACGATCTTGCCCGGCGGGTGCAGCAGCGGCGGCGCGATCTGCTGGGCCGGCACCGGCTGGACGGCACCCTGGACGAGGTGAAGAAACTCCTGGACACCGCCGTGCTGGAGGAACGCAAGCAACTGGCCCGGGACGCCATGATGGATAACACGGACCGCGCCTTCCGCGAGATGCAGCTGGAAAACCTGCCGTCCTCCACGGCAGCGGCGGTCAATGACCTGGCGTCCTACGACTGGCAGTCAAGCGCAGCCCGGGAAGCCTACGACCGGATCAAGGACCTGCTGGGCCGCGAAGTCCTCGAACAGCGCTTCGCCGGCATGAAGCAGGCGCTGGAGAGCGCCACCGATGCGGACCGGGAGGCCGTGAACGACATGCTCCGGGACCTCAACGGGCTGTTGGGCAAGCACCGGCGCGGCGAGGACACGGGGGCGGACTTCCAGGAATTCATGGCCAAGCACGGCCAGTACTTTCCGGAGAACCCCCAGTCCGTGGAGGAGCTCGTGGACGCCCTGGCCCAGCGGGCCGCCGCCGCCCAGCGCCTCCTGCAGTCCATGTCCCCGGAACAGCGCGATGAGCTGATGCGGCTCTCCGCCCAGGCTTTTGGGTCACCCGAACTGATGGCCCAGCTCAGCGAACTCGATGCCAGCCTCCAGGCCCTGCGTCCGGGCGAGGACTGGTCCGGATCGGAACGGTTCGAAGGGCAGGAGGGCCTGGGACTGGGCGACGGTACCGGGGTGCTGCAGGACATCGCCGAACTCGACGAACTGTCGGAGCAGCTGTCCCAGTCCTACAACGGTTCACGGCTCGATGACCTGGACCTCGACGCCCTGGCCCGGCAGCTGGGGGAAAGCGCCGCCGTGAACGCCCGTACCCTGGCGGAGATCGAAAGGGCAATGCAGGAGGGCGGCTACCTTCGCCGTGGCGCTGACGGTGACCTCCGGCTGTCCCCGCAAGCTATGCGGCGGCTCGGAAAATCGTTGCTGCGCGACGCCGCCAAGCAACTTTCCGGCAGGCAGGGAAGCCGTGACACCCGGATGGCCGGTGCCGCCGGAGAACAGACGGGCTCCAGCCGGCAGTGGGAGTTCGGGGACGCCGAACCGTGGGACGTCACCCGCACCATGACCAACGCCATCCGGCGCACCATGGCCGACGGCGGCGACCCGGCGCGCGGCCTGCGCCTCGCGGTGGGCGATATTGAAGTCTCGGAGACGGAGGCCAGGACCCAGGCCGCAGTTGCCCTGCTCGTGGACGTCTCCTTCTCCATGGCTGCAGAAGGGCGGTGGGTTCCCATGAAGCGGACCGCGCTGGCACTGCACCACCTCGTCTCCACCCGCTTCCGCGGTGACCGCCTCGAGCTCATCACGTTCGGCCGCTACGCCCAGTCCATGGACATCGGGGAACTGACGGCCCTGCCGGCCTTCCGTGAACAGGGAACCAACCTGCACCACGGCCTGCTGCTGGCCGGGCGTTTCTTCCGCCGGCACCCGTCCATGCAGCCGGTCCTGCTGGTGGTCACGGACGGCGAGCCCACTGCACACCTCCTGCCTGATGGGGACTCCTGGTTCAACTGGCCGCCGGACGCAGAGACCATCCGCGCGACGGTTGCCGAGCTGGACCGCCTTGGCCGCACCGGCGTCCAGGCCACCTTCTTCCGCTTGGGCAGCGATCCGGGCCTGGAGCGGTTCATCCAGCGGATGGCGCGGCGTGTGGAGGGCCGTGTTGTCGCCCCGGAGGTGGGCGACCTTGGTGCGGCAGTGGTGGGGGAGTACCTGCGTGCCCACGTCCGCAGCGCCTACGCTGACGGCGACTGGTTCTGATTGCCGTGGGCCAGCTGATGGTGGACCTGATCATCACCCTTGATGGGTGTGCCTCGGGTGAGGGGTGGCCGGGCTGGTGGGGCCTGGAAGGTCCGGAGTACCTGGCGTGGCTGGAACAGGAGGCCGGTCACGGGCGTACTTATTTGATGGGGGCCAATACCTACCGCCTCATGTCAGGGTTGTCGGAGGATGCCGCGGCCGCGGGAACGGAATACTCAGCGGACGAAAGTGCATCCTTGACCGGCCTAGCCGCCGTTCCCAAGGTGGTCTTTTCCTCCACCTTGAAGGCGCCCCTCCGCTGGCCGAACTCCCAGCTCGTGGCCGGGGACGCCGTCGAGGCCGTCAGGCAGCTGAAACAGGGAGACGCTGGGCTGTTGAGCACCCTCGGCAGCCTCAGCCTCTGCCGCTCCCTTGTGGCTGCGGACCTGGTGGACCGGTTCCGGCTGGTGGTGTTTCCACTGATCACCGGCCGCACCGGGAGTGAGCGGATTTTCGACGGCTATCCGGACGTCGCGCTGGAGATGGTGGACAGCAGGACCTTCGACGGACGGCTCCAGATGCTCGAGTACATTCCGCGCCTTATTGCATGACCCCCTGCCGCGGGACTTCGAAAAGAAACGTCAAAAGCTTGAAGGTTGAACTAAGGGAAAGGTACGGTTACTTTAACCTTCAACTATCTTCTTTCGAACATCGAGGCCCCCATGACCGCAGTTGCCCATTCCGTACCCCTGCCGGCGGGACTGCCCGTGGCCAGCGTCCGCACGAAAGTCAGCGTTCCCCTGCGCTTCCCCGACGGCTACGGCGCCTCCGCCGACGTCATGACGTTCCACGGACTGGCCGATGGTAGGGAACACCTCCTGCTGGCCCTGGGAGGGTGGGAACAGGCGCTGCTCGATGGCGGGACTGCGCCGCTGGTCCGGCTGCACAGCGAGTGCATGACGGGGGACGTCTTTGGCAGCGAGCGCTGCGACTGCGGGCCACAACTCCGGGAAGCCGTCGAAAGGATTGCCTCCACCGGGGGTTTCCTGCTCTACCTCCGGCAGGAAGGCCGGGGCATCGGCCTGTACTCCAAGCTCGATGCCTACGCGCTGCAGGACCAGGGCCTTGATACCTATGACGCGAACCTCGCCCTGGGACATGGTGAGGACGAGCGCGACTACACGGCGGCAGCCCAGATGCTCAACGCCCTTGGCGCCACTACGGTGCGGCTGCTCAGCAACAACCCGGACAAGGCCAAACAGCTGGCGGCGCTGGGAATTGGCATCCAGCAGCAGGTTCCCACCGGCGTCCACCTGTCCGATGCCAACTCCCGCTACCTTGCCGCCAAGCGCGACCGCACCGGCCATACGCTGGAACTCGGCCGGGCCGCCGTCGACCGTCCCTTGCCGCCCGCCGCCGGGCCCGCGGCGGGCGTGCCGGACATGCCGGCCCGGGCCGCCGCGCTGGTTCCGGGCCTGCGTGCCCGCGCGGAAGACACTGAGCGGCTTCGCCGGCTGCCGGCCTTGACGGTGCAGGAGCTGCAGGAGGCCGGCGTCTTCCGCATCCTGGCGCCCGCCGCCGTGGGCGGGTATGGGCTGGGCGCACGAACCTATGCTGAAGTTGTCAGGGTCCTTGCCAGGGGATGCGCCTCCACCGCCTGGACTGCCGGCCACCTCGCCGAACACGCCTGGATGCTGGCCCGCTGGCCCCGCGAGGTGCAGGAGGAGGTCTTTGCGGGCGGCCAGGTACCCCTGGCCGCCGCGACAAGTGCCCCCATGGGCCTGGCGCGGAAGGTTCCGGGCGGCTACGCCGTCTCGGGCCACTGGAGTTTTGCTTCGGGTGTCATGCACTCGCGGTGGGCCCTGCTGGCCGTTCAGCTCGATGGTGCACGGCTGCAGGCGCTGGTTCCAGTGGCCGATCTTGAACTGCTGGACGCCTGGCACACCGACGGGCTGCGGGGAACCGGCAGCAACGACCTCATCGCCGACGGACTCTTTGTTCCGGAGCACCGCGTGGCGGAATGGGCACTGCTCAGCAGCCCGGCGAACCCCGGCAGCCTGATCCATCAGGACCCGCTCATCCACGCACCCATGGCCACGCTGCTGAACCTGGTGGCGCCCGCTGCGGCCCTGGGCTCGGCCGAGTACGCCGTGGAAATTTTCCGGGAGCAGCTGCTGGCGCCAAGGCAAAAGAACGGCATCGAAATGCGGCAGGCGGATTCAACCCTCGCCCAGGCGCGCTACGCCAGGGCGACCGGGGCCTTGGCTGCGGCACAACTGCAGTGGCAGGCGGCCCTGTCCATGCTGCCCCCGGAAGGGCAGGCCGCTCCCGCCCTGGCTGAGGAGCAGCACGCCTCGTTCCGGCTCTCGCTGGCCCTCAGCGCCGAGTCCTCCCAGGAAGCGGTCCGGCTGGCGGTGGGCGGCTCAGGCGGCAGCATGCACCGGCTCTCACACCCACTCCAGCGGATCCAGCGGGACATGGGCGTGCTCCTGAACCACCCCACCCTGGGCATTGACGCCATCCTGGAGCAGTCGGGACGGGGCCTGCTGGGGCTGGGATTCAGCACGCAGTCCTTCTAGGCGCCACGGCCGGAGCCAAGGCTCCTGCGCTGCGGAGCAATTCCGTGTGAGGATCGAGGTATGCCCCAGCGCCTCATGCTGCTCGACACTGCCTCCCTGTACTTCCGCGCCTTCTACGGACTCCCGGACACCATCCGCCGCCCCGACGGGACGCCGGTCAACGCCGTTCGCGGGCTGCTGGACATGATCGCCCGTCTCAGCACGGACTACCAGGCCTCCCATCTTGTGGCCTGTTGGGACAACGACTGGCGGCCGCAATGGCGGGTGGACCTGGTCCCCACCTACAAGGCGCACCGGGTGGCCCGGGTTGTACCCGACGGCACGGACGTCGAAGTGGTGCCTGAGGGCCTGGAAGCGCAGCTGCCCATGATCCGCCGGGTGCTGGAGCTGGCGGGCATCGCCATCGTGGGCGCGGCCGGGCACGAGGCCGACGACGTCGTGGGCACCTACGCCAGCCACGCCAACCTGCCGGTGGACGTCGTCACGGGCGACCGTGATCTCTTCCAGGTGTGCGACGACGCCCGCGGGGTGCGGGTGATCTACACGGCCCGCGGCATGAAGAACCTCGAGGTCATCGTGGAAGAGACCGTGGTGGCCAAGTACAAAGTCCTGCCGCAGCAGTACGCCGACTATGCCACGCTGCGCGGCGATGCCTCAGACGGCCTGCCCGGCGTGGCCGGGATCGGTGAGAAGACGGCCGCCTCGCTGCTGCTCAAGTACGGCACCCTGGAACGGCTGCTGGAGGCGGCGGAGGCGGACGACGGCGGGGTGTCCGGTCCCGTCCGGGCCAAACTTTCCGCCGCCGCGGCCTACCTCGAGGCAGCCCCCGCCGTCGTCCGCCTGGTGCGGGACCTCAAACTGCCCACCCTTGAACAAGCGGGTGCGCTGCTGCAGCCGGTGACCGGTGACCAGCGCTCCGAACTCGAGCAACTGGCCATCGACTGGAACCTGGGCGGTTCGGTCCGCCGGCTCCTCGCCGCGCTGGACCAGCGGGCGTAGACCCCGCCCCCGGTAGGGATTGCCGATGACTCCGGATGTCCGGGCGTGACCTTTCATTGCGGTGCGGGTCGGTGTGTTTCGGAGGGCTTGGGCGGCCCGGTTTGGTGATGGTTTGGTGGGGTAACGATCCAGACGAGAGGGCCCTCCATGACAGCCACATCAGATCTTGCTCCCCGCCGGCTTCGGGATATCTTCGGAACATTCGCCAGCGGTCTCACTGTTGTTACCGGTTCCACGCCTGACGGGCTGGCCGGCTTCACCTGCCAGTCCTTTGCGTCACTGTCCCTGGACCCTGCGCTCGTAACGTTCAGTCCGTCCCGCTCGTCAACCACCTGGCCTGCGCTGCGGAAGGCCGGTTCGTTCGCCGTCAACATCCTCCCCGCGGAGCACCGGCACCTTGCCGGACAGTTCGCCCGCTCCGGGGCGGACAAATTTGCCGGAGTGGGACACGCATCCTCTCCGCTGGGTAATCCGGTGCTGGACAATGCTCTCGCCTGGATCGACTGCGACTTGCACGCAGAGCATGACGGCGGCGACCACACCATTGTGGTGGCAGCCGTGCGGCACCTCCAAGCCCGTCAGGACGCCGAACCACTGCTCTTTTTCAGGGGCGCTTATGCAGGGCTCGAGCCGTCCGGCCACCTGCTCGAAGCCGCAGGCTGACGCCGGCTCAACAACCCGCGCCCTTGCGCCGCGCCCACGTGGTAGTAAGCTTACTGAGCAATACTTAGTAAGCTTGCTGATAAAAGGGGATGGGAGCAGTAGCCATGGGCGCAATTTTCGGTACGGCCCTGTCACTGATGCTGACCGTAGGCGGGGCGGCGGTGGCAGCGCTGGGCGGCCCGGGGGCGGCCCGGCACTACCTCACCGGCCACGTACTGCTCGGAGTAGGAATTGGCCTGCTGATCGCCACCGCCATCCGGATGGCCGCCCGTGTCCTCATGGCACGGCCCACCCCACCGGTGCGCGGTACGACCGTGCCGTCTGTTGACGCGGCACCTGTTACGGTCCTGCCCGTACGTTCCGCACCTTCCGTCCCGCTGCGGGGCAGGCATGCCGCCTGAGCTGAAGCCGGCCGGGCCCGCGGCGGCCGGAGCGCCCACTCCCGCACCCCGCCGCCGCCGGGTCCGCGCCCTGTTGGTCCTCTGTTGCGCGGTGCTCGCGTGCGGCCTCGTTGCAGGAGCGGCAGGAGTCCAGTCGGGCGATACGGACAACAGCGTGCTGCACGGATTCCAGATCCGCGTGCTGAGCATCAGCCAGGCTGCATCGGAGAACAGGATGGACGGCGCGCTTGCCGCCCTGCAGGCACTTGAGAAAGACTTGGGCGAGGCCGCTTCGGCAGGCCGGATTTCGGCTGCACGCTACCGAGGTATCGAGGATGCCCTTTCGGCCGTCCGGGCTGACATCGCCACGCAGGTTGCGGCGGCGTCCACGGCACCTCCCGCCGTGGCGGAGGACACCTCAGCCGCGCCGGCGCTGGCTGACACCGCCCAGGACGGGCCCGCCGCCGCGGAACCGGTGGTTCCAGCCGTTGTACCGGCACCTGCACCTGCACCAGCCAAGGACGCGCCCGGTTCACAGCGTTCGGACACCGCCAAGGAAGCCAAGGGCAAGGCCAAGGGCCAAGCCAAACCCTGACCCGATCGGAAAATCAGGCCCGCGGCAAGGCAGAATGGACGGATGATTCCTCCTGACGGCAGCCCCGCCGCCGGTACTTTCGAACTCGCCGCCATCGGTGCCGGGCTCGCTTTCGAAGCCTCCCTGCCGGAACTTCAGCGGGCCGTGGAGAGGGGCGTTGTTGTTGTCCAGGCGCCTCCCGGTACAGGCAAAACCACGCTAGTCCCGCCGCTGCTCGCAAATTTGCATGCCCGTGACGGCCGCGTCATCGTCACGCAGCCCCGGCGCGTCGCCGCCCGGTCCGCGGCCCGCCGCCTCGCCGCCCTTGACGGGACAGGCCTGGGTGGCCGCGTTGGCTACACGGTCCGCGGGGAACGCCAGGCCGGCCCCGCCACCCTGGTTGAATTCGTCACCCCGGGCATCCTGCTGCGCCGCCTGCTGGCGGATCCGGGCCTTGACGGGACAGCCGCCGTCGTCCTGGACGAAGTGCACGAGCGGGGCCTTGAAACCGACCTGCTGGCCGGCATGCTGGCGGAGGTCCGCGCCCTGCGCGGAGACCTCACGCTGGTTGCGATGTCCGCAACACTGGATGCAGCCCGGTTCGCAGCGCTGCTCGGGGATCCCGACGGCGGCGGCCCCGCGCCCGTCGTCGGCTGCCCGGCGGTCAATTATCCGCTGGAGATCCAGTGGCTCCCGGCACCGGGCGCCCGGCTGGACGCCAGGGGAGTGGCGCCTGCCTTCCTTGACCATGTGGCCGCGGCTGCGGCGGACGCCCACGCCGTTGCCCTCGCCGCCGACAGCGCCGTGGACGCGCTCGTGTTCCTGCCGGGCGCCAGGGAGGTCTCCCGTGTGGCGGCGTCCCTCCGCGGCCGGCTGGGCAGCGGCGTGGACGTGCTGGAACTGCACGGCCAGGTGGCAGCCGCGGAACAGGACCGGGCCGTCTCGGGCCGGCGTCCCGGGGATCCCCCTCGGGTCATTGTCTCCACCGATCTCGCTGAATCATCCCTGACGGTTCCCGGCGTCCGGCTTGTGGTGGACTCCGGACTGGCCCGGGAGCCCCGGCGGGACTCAGGCCGCGGCATGAGCGGGCTGGTCACGGTCTCGTGCTCCCGGGCGTCAGCAGACCAGAGGGCAGGCCGGGCCGCACGGCAGGGCCCGGGGCAGGTGGTTCGTTGCTACTCGCAGCAGGCCTATGGGGCGGCCCCCGCCCACGTCACACCCGAAATCAATGTGGCGGACCTGACCGGTGCCGCACTCACCCTGGCATGCTGGGGAGCGCCCGGCGGGAAGGGCCTGGCGCTGCCGGACGCCCCGCCCCGCCCGGCCATGGACGACGCCGTCGAGGTACTCCGGGAGCTCGGCGCCGTGACCGGAGACGGGCAGGCGACGGCCTCCGGCCGGGCCCTGGCCGCCATCCCCGCCGATCCACGGCTGGCCCGGGCTTTGCTCGACGGCAGCACCTCCGCCGGACGCCGGCTCGCCGGCGAAGTGGTGGCCGCGCTAACCGGCGATTACCGTGCGCCGGGTGGCGACCTGCCCCGGCTGCTGGCCCAGCTTCGCGCGGACAAAGGCCCCTTGGGACGGCGCTGGGCGGAGGAATCCCGGCGGCTTGCTGCCATGGCGCGGCGGCGGGACGCGGGTGCCCCGGCCGTTGCGGCCACTGCCGACGGCCCCGAAGCTGTGGGCGCCGTCGTTGCCCTTGCTTTTCCGGACCGTGTGGCCCGCCGCGTGGCGGGCAGCGGGCACGCGGGGCAATACCTGTTGACGTCCGGCACCCGGGCCGGCCTGCCCGCCGGGAGCACCTTGTCAGGCCACGAATGGCTCGCGGTAGCTGAAGTTGCCCGTGCCGCGGGCCGGGACGCGGCGGCCACGGGCGCCGTGATCCGTGCTGCCGGACCCCTGACAGCCGCCACGGCCGAAACGGCGGCCTCGCACCTGCTGGCCGACACGGTGGAAGCCGAATTCGTGGCGGGCCGGCTGAGCGCGCGCAGGACCAGGCGGCTGGGCTCCATCGTCCTCTCCACGACGCCGGTGCGCCCTACCGCCGAACAGGGAAGGATGGCCGTGGCGGCTGCGCTTCAGTCCAACGGGCTTACAGCCCTGGACTGGTCGCCGGCGGCGGCCACCCTGCGGCGCAGGCTTGCCTTCCTGCACAGGCAGGCGGGAGAGCCCTGGCCGGATGTGTCGGACGAGGCCCTGCTGGAGAGGCTGGACGAATGGCTGGGGCCGGAACTGGAAGACCTTGCCGCCGGTAAGCCGCTGGGCTCAATTGACCTGGCCCACCCCTTGCGCCGCCTGATGCCCTGGCCGGAAGCCGCCAGGCTGGACGTGCTCGCCCCCGAAAACCTTGACGTCCCCAGTGGATCCCGCGTCCGGATCGATTACCCGGAATCGGGCGATGCCGGCGCGGCACCTGTCGTCGCGGTGAAACTGCAGGAGTGTTTTGGCCTGGCCGAATCCCCGCGGCTGGTGGACGGCCGTGTCCCCGTCCTGTTCCACTTGCTCTCCCCGGCCCGCCGGCCCCTCGCGGTAACGGATGACCTGACCTCATTCTGGTCCGGCCCCTACGGCCAGGTGCGTGCGGAAATGCGGGGCCGCTACCCCAAGCATCCGTGGCCGGAGGACCCGTGGTCGGCCCCCGCCACTGCGCGCACCAAGCAGCGCAAGTAACCGCCCCCGGCCGCCGCCATGGCTGCTCGGGGATCCAGGACCGCGCCTGGATGCCCTAGGAGACTGCTGAACTAATCGGCGGATGTGGGCGCGTCGACTGGACTGGTGGGTCTGGTGGTTAAGACTGGTCTTATGCAGGGACGCGAGGACGCGCAACGCGGGTATTTGGATGTGGAGGCRTTGGCCGGGGAGTTGTTGGCTCCGGGCAGTGTTTTCGCTTTTCTGGCCAAACATCGGGGGCGGTTGTTTCCGGATTCGATGATGGAGGATTTGTTTCCGT
>NZ_JBFTLY010000028.1:0-28561 GCF_056396685.1 Pseudarthrobacter sp. 05T312 | reverse complement strand
AACGCCATGCACACCGCCGGCGACAACCTCCACCAGGCCACCGACACCGTCCAGGCCAAACTCTCCGACGCCGGCCAGGCCGTCTCCCACGCCCCGGACCAGGTCAAAGCCAAAACCGCCGGGAACCCCCTGGCCGCCGGGCTCATCGCCTTCGGCGCCGGCATGCTCCTCTCCTCCCTGATCCCGGCCAGCGACAAAGAACGCGAAGCCGCGGACCAACTCAAAACCGCCGCCCAACCCCTGGCAGAACAAGTCACCGACGCCGCCAAAACCATGGCCCAGGACCTCAAAGAACCCGCCCAGGAAGCCATGGACAACGTCAAAACCACCGCCACCGACGCCGCCCACAACGTCAAAACCGAAGGCCAATACGCCGCCACCGACGTCAAAGACCGCGCCACAAACGCCAAAGACAACATCCAAAACACCTGACCAACCCCACGCGGCAAAGTAAGACAACAGATTGATCGGCAGGCCGGCACCGCGATGCGCGGGCCGGCCTGTCCGCTTGGCCCCCTGATTGAGAGGACACCCCATGGCCACTCACGACACATCCGAGACCAGTACCGCCAAGGCGGGCCAGGCCCCGGGCCCCAATGACTCAAGGAAACCTGCCAGCCCCAGGGACCTGGACAACCCTTCGTGGAAATACATCATGAGGAAGACGCTCCGGGAGTTCAGCAAGGACCAATGCCCTGACCTGGCAGCGGCCCTGACCTACTACGCGGTTCTCTCGCTGTTCCCCGCCCTGCTGGCACTCGTGTCTCTCCTTGGCCTCTTTGGCGATCCGCAAAAGACCACCAACGCCTTGCTGGAAATCGTGCGCGGCTTCGCTCCGGCGGAGACCGTGAATACGATCAGCGGGCCGGTCTCGGAACTGACCAGCGCCCCGGCGGCCGGGTTCACCCTGGTCATCGGCCTGGTCACCGCGCTGTGGTCCGCCTCCGGCTATGTCGGAGCCTTTGGCCGGGCCATGAACAGGGTCTACGAGGTGGATGAGGGCCGCGCTTTCGTGAAGCTCCGTGGAACCATGCTCGGCGTCACGCTCCTGGCCGTGGTGATCGTGGCGCTCCTGGCCGGCATGCTGGTCCTCAGCGGTCCGGTTTCGGAGGCAGTGGGCGGGCTGATCGGCCTCAGCGGGCCCTTCCTCATGGTCTGGAACATCGCCAAGTGGCCGGTAATGATTGCCCTGATCATCGCCATCATTGCCGTGCTTTATTACGCCACCCCCAACGTCAAGCAGCCCAAGTTCCGGTGGATGAGCATGGGTTCCGGCATAGCCCTGGTGGTCTTCCTGATCGCATCCCTGGGGTTCGGCTTCTACGTGGGGAACTTTGGCAACTACAACAAGACCTACGGCGCCCTGGGCAGCGTGATCATCATGCTGCTGTGGCTCTGGATCCTGAACATGTCGCTTCTGTTCGGCGCTGAGTTTGACGCGGAAGTGGAACGCGGCCGCGAACTGCAGGCCGGGATCAAGGCCGAGGAAACCATCCAGTTGCCGCCACGGGACACCAAGAAGAGCGAGAAGCTGCAGAAGCAGATCGAAGAAGACATCAAGCATGGCCGTGAACTCCGGGAAAAGTACGCCTCGGAGAATGGCCCGGAGGGCTCCGGCGAGGACCGGGACGGGCAGCCGGCCGGGAACGGCCAGGACGCCGTCCGGCCCGGTGAGCGGCACCGCGACAGGGTCCGCGACAAGGTGCAGCACCGTGCCGAAAGCGGGGAGTCCGACGACGGAACCCGGCGGGGCGGCAGCGCTTAAGCAGCCAGGCGCAACCGCAGCGCAGAGGGACTAGGCAGGACCTTCGGGATGGAGGAAAATTCATCCTAGAGGTCCTGTTTGGTTTCCCGGGAAGCAACACCCGGGGCAAAGCGGGGTCGGCGGTGAGATGGCCTCTTCTGAGACCGAGGCCAGTCCCCCCAGTCGCCGTCGGCCCCCTCAGGCCCGCCCCCTAAACACTTCGCGGCACGGACGACGCGCCACTATACACGGCCCCACGCCACAAGATGCAACCGGGCCGGAACCGACTGGACAAGCACGCGGAACTGCAATATTTTCTTGAATACCTCGCCGGGATTCCCTGGAAGACCGGCAAGGCCGCTGAAGCAGTCGGCGGGATTACTGTCAACCATTTATGAGCGGACATGCCTGCTACCCATTTTGAACAGTTTCTTGCCGAAGCCGTCGTCGCGGACAGGGAGCCCGGACTGGGCCTCCGACGCGACGAGCTATACGGTCTCTACACAAGCTGGTGCCTCCTGCAGAAAGCGGAGCTCCAGCCACCGGCGGCGCTTTGGGACGCCCTCCATGACGCCGGCATCAACCCGGACAGCAATAACCTGTCCATGACCGGACCGGCCGCCGCTGACTATATCGTTGCCAGCGCCCCGGACCTGGTCTGACAGGGACCGCAGGCCCACACGTTAGGAACGGCCTCACGGTTGGTCCGTCACGGGAAAGGGTTGTTGCCGCAGGGCAGCAGCCCTTTTCCGCACCCCGCCGTCAGAATGCTGCCGCTAAGGCCTGGCCAGCGCCAGGAGATAGGCGGCGAACCCCTGCGGTGCCCGCCCCGCAGTCCGTCCCGACGTGAGGACCCGGGTGGTATCGGTTGCAACGATGCGTGCGCCGCTGCGCCGAAGCCGGTCCACCAGGGCCTGGTCTTCATCGAAATCAACGCCGGGAAAGCCGCCCGCCGCAAGGTAGGAGGATGCCCGGACCCCGAGGTTCGCACCGTAGACATGGGGGTGGTTCTCGGTGCTGCTGTGCCGGGCGTGCCAGCGGGCCAGCAGCTCGTGGTGCATGCCGTGGGGGTCCGGCTGAACGGTGCCCAGGACAACATCGGAGCCGCCGGCGGCCAGTTCCAGTTGCCGCAGCAGCCAATGCCCGGGAACACAGGAATCCGCATCCGTGTTGGCCAGCCAGATTCCCCGCATTTGATCTGCCGGCGCGCCGGCCTGCGCGGGTCCGGCCGCGTTCTCCAACGCCGCCCGGACACCGGCCTGCCGGCTCTTGCCCACGCTCCCGAACGCCACGGGAAGCAGCACGCACCGCGGGTCACCGGCAGCTGCATGGGCGGCCACCGCTGGGGACCCGTCCGTGCAACTGTCCAGGACGACGACCACCTTCACGGCAACGTCCGGCACTTCCGACTCGACCCGCTCCGCCGCACGCCTGACCGCGGTGAGGGCCCGTTCCAGATGCTGCTCCTCGTTGTGGGCTGGAATGACCACGGCCACCTGCCGGATGCCGCGGTTTCCCGAGTCAACCGGCGGCAACGGATCGGCGTTGCCCCGAGCAGTCCTGGTCATCCCGCTTTCCCGCCCGGAGCAACCAGGACTTCCAGCACAAAATCGCGTTCCTGGTACAGCCCGGCAGTCCGCCACCGGAACCGCTGCCGGGCCAGGGCATGGACGGTGTCCCCGTCGAGCTCCCAGCCTTCGATGGGGTGCCGCCAGTGGCACAGAAGCAGGGTTCCGCCAGGTTCCAGGGCCGCCGCCAACCTGTCCCACAGTTGCGCCAGCTCAGCAGGGGCCAGGTAGTAACCCACCTCCGAGACCACCACCAGGTCGAACGTTCCTTCCGGCCAGGATCCGGGCAGCACACGCTGCTCGACCCGGACCCCGGGCGTGCCCGCCAGCAGGTCTCCAGCGCGGCGCACGGCGGTTCCGCTGGCGTCCAGCCCCAAGAGGTTGCGGCACCGCGGGGCCAACTCGGCCGTCAGGGTGCCGATGGAACAACCCACTTCCAGCCCGCGTTCATAGGATTCCTCCGGCAGCGCTGCCAGGGTGAGGGCGCGCTTGCGGCGCTCGTACCAACTTTTGCCGTAGTTCCAGGGGTCCTCGGAGTCGTCGTGGACGCCATCGAAAACCTCTTCTGCGTCCAGGCTGGAATGCAACTGGCCGGATGAACCGGGCGCCGGCGTCCAGGCGAAGACCTCATAGCCCCGCGCGAAGTGCTCCAGGAACTGCGCGCTGAGCAGGGTTTCGTCCCCTGGAAGAGGTGAAAGCGGCTGCACCTGGGTTGCATGCTCCGCCATGGCGCGCTTCTTGGCCCAGCCGGCGGGTTCATCCAGATGGAAACGGACCCACTGGCGCCGGTCCAGGTCGCCTGGCGTCGCCCAGTGCCAGAACCAGATGGGATATTCCAGGAGCGCGTGGCCGTCGCGGCCGGCGATGCCTGCCGCTGCCGCCCCCAGCGCATCGTGGTCACCATGGCCGTCGGCCCGGTACGGCGCCACGAGTGCCAGGCGGTCCGGGTTGCCGGGGAGCCGCCGCGCAGCATCCCTCACCGCGCCGGCAATCGCGTCCGCATGGCTGGCCAATCCCCGGTCCGGCAGCCCGAGGAACGTCCAGCGGTCAGCCAGACCCAGGGCGTCCAGGGCCGCTGAAAATTCGGTGAGCCGGACGGCCGCCAGCTGTTCCGGGGTGGTGCTGGGCGACTCCGGATGCGAACCCTCCCCCGCGGTGCAGAGCACCACTTCCACCTCGGCTCCCAGGGCCACCAACGAGGCCATCAGCCCGCCGGCACCAAGAGTTTCATCGTCCGGATGGGCAGCCAGGACAACGAACCGCATGCCCGCCAGTTCGGCCGGATCGAGCGGCAGCTCAGGCGCCACAGCCAGCCTGCTCCGGGCCCAGGCTGCTTCGGTGGTGCCCTCGTCCGCGTGCGAAAAGGTCACCACTGGCAGTCACCCTTGAGGACGAGCCGGCCAAGCTGGGCATCATCCCGCGCGCCGTGATGCTGCCGCACGTAGAGGGCCAGGTCCGCCATCCTTTTGGCGTACTTTTCGTCAAAGGCGAGCGGCCCGGGTCCGCGGTTGGAGCCCACCAGGTAAAGGACGCGTTCGACGACGGCGGCAACAGTTCCCCGGATGCGCTGGGCCTCGCCCCAGGCACTTCCGTTCCCGTCGGGTCCGAGCGATCCGTCGTCAATGCGCGCTGCGGTGCGGGCAAGGTATTGAAGGGCGGCTGCGATGGTCCGGTCCACCTCGCCCAAGGCCGCGAGGGCCAGCTGGTCCGGTTCCCGTCCCGCGTCGGCGCCGGCCAGCAGGCCGTCCCGGAAGTCCCGCGCAACTCCTATGGCGCCGCCCAGCCAGCAGGCTGCGACGCCGATCCCGCCCCAGGCGAATCCGGGCCGGCTGTGGTACCAACCGGCCCCTCCCACAGGTGTTGCCGGGACCTGGTCGAAGTGCACGCTTCCGCTGGGTATCTCCCGGAGCCCGCGTGCGATCCATGCCGGCTCCTCGCATTCCACCCCTGCGTGGCGAAGGCTGACCGCGAAAGCCGCCCTGCCGCCGTCGTCCGTGTGGGCAGTGATGATGGCACGGTCCAGCCGCCCGGCAAGTGAACACCAGGGCTTGGTCCCGTTGAGGACCACCCCGGCGCCTGCGGCGCGCGCCTCAAGCCTGGCGTTGGGTGCCTCTGCGGCGAAGACGCCCCACGATGCGCCGGCGGCGCCTGCTGGCAAAGGTTGGTCCGCCGGAGACGCGGTGGCGGCCTGGGCGAGGATGGCGACGGCGTCCAGGTGCGGTTCAAACACCCTGGCGGCCGCCACATCGATAGCGGCCACGGAGGCCAGGAGCTCCCACAACACCACGGTGCGCCCCTCCCCAGGCCGCGGCCACATGTGTCCCGCATCCACGGCAAGGGCCAGGAGGGCGGGCACGTCGCCGGCGGCACCGCCGACTGAGTCAAGGATCGGAAACCACGGGGAGAGCCCGGCCGGAGCGGAGCCCAGGAGCACAGGAGTAGCTGTCGCTGGCAAGTACGTCCTCCATGAACGGTGTCCGGTGGCACCGGACGCATCTCAACAGCTTACTTACTATTTTTCGGCAGGATGCGCGCCAAGGCGAAGCCGTCCCAGCCCTTGGAGCCGACCGTCTGGATTACCGTGGCGTCCAGCCGCGGGTGCTCACCCAGCAGCTTGAGGGCTTCGATGATGCCCGGCGCGTTGACGGGATCGATGTCCGGGTCCAGGACGGCGCCTTCCCAGATGGTGTTGTCCAGGACCACTGCGGCTCCGGGCCTGCCTAGCCGGACAGCCCAGTCCAGGTAGCGGCTGTTGTTTTCCTTGTCGGCGTCAATGAAGATGAAGTCGAACGGCTCCCGCTCCTCTTCCTCGAGGGCGGCCAGGGTTTCCAGCGCAGGGCCCAGCCGGATTTCCACCCGTTCCCCCAGTCCGGCGGCATCAATATTGGCCCAGGCCACCTCCGCATGCTGGGGCAGGTATTCGCACGTAACCAGCGTGCCGTTGTGCGGAAGTCCCCGGCCCATCCAGATGGTGCTGTACCCGGCGAGCGTCCCAATCTCCAGGACGCGCCGCGCGCCGGAGAGCTGGACCAGGAGCTTGAGGAGCTTTCCCGCGTTCGGCGCCACCTCGATGGGAGGCATCCCGGCCTCGGCGGCGGCGCGGATGGCCTGCTGGACGCCACGGTCCGGATGCACCACGGCGTCGGACAGGAACTCCTCGGTGGCAACCCATTCCGGCCGGGGTTTGTGCTCGAACATTGCCACATTTTGGCACGCGGCGTCCCGGCGGTCCAGACAATCCGGCCCCTCGAAAGCCGGTTAGGGCTCCTGCACCAGCGCCTTCTCCAGGCGGTCAACCTTCGCCGTCAGCTCGCCGCTGTAGCCCGGCCTGATATCCGCCTTGATCACCAGTGAAACGCGGCTGCCGTAACGCCCTACGGCTTCGGTGGCGCGCTTGACGACGTCGAACACTTCGTCCCACTCGCCTTCAATTGTGGTGAACATGGAATCCGTTTTATTGGGCAGCCCGGACTCGCGGACGATCTTCACTGCGGCCGCAACGGCGTCGTGCACTGACGCGTCGTTGGGCCTGGAACCCTCGGTGGGAACGCCTGACGGGGCAACTGAAAATGCAAGCAACATGCTCCCCAGTCTCCCATGCAGCCGCCGAAAGCCCCATCGCCGGGGTGCCGGCCAGCTGCGTCACATAAGGGGCTACCCCGAAGTAACCATGGTGGCAGGAGGCTCCGTTGCTACCCTTTTGGGCATGAGCCTCGCAGTCGCCCGAAAGCCCCTCCGCGCAGACGCAGCGCGGAACGTGGACAAAATCATTACTGCGGCGCGCCAGTGCTTCCGCGAGTTCGGCCCGGAGGTACCGCTCCAGACCATCGCAACCACCGCCGGCGTTGGCCCGGCAACCCTGTTCCGAAACTTCGCTGACAAGGAAGAACTGGTGCTGGCAGCGCTCAACCGGCAGCTCCGGCTCACGGTGGACCCCGTCTTGGACGGTGCCCTCGCCGATATCGATGCTGCCGCAGGCATGTTGCGCGTCCTCGAAGCCCTGATGGCCGCAGCGAGCGACGACGCCAACCTGCTGTGTGCGGTGGCGGGCCGGCGAGAGCTCCTGACCGGGATCACGGGCTCGCTGATGGAATCCATGGGCGTGCTGCTGGTCCGCGGGCAGGGCCAGGGGAGCCTGCGCCCGGACATTTCCATGACGGACATGTTCCGGCTGCTGGCCATGCTGATCGGCGTGGTGGACACCATGGAGCCGGGTTCCGATGCCTGGCGCAGGCCGCTTGCGCTCGTGGAAGATGCAATCCGCACGGTACGGCCATCACGCCCGCTTCCGGTGCTCGTACCTGTCCCCGCCGCGCTTGGGTCCAGCACGTAGGCCCAGCCCGGCGCTCGGGCTGAATAGCCTGGCAGGGTATTGCCGCTGCCAGGCTTTTCCGCTGAGGGAGCCCATTTAACGGCCCGTTCCATTGTTACCAGCAGGTACGTGCAATAAACTCTGAGGTGGGGTTAGGCAGCCAGCCTCGGCACTTCCACGTTGGAGCGACCCCATGCACTTCGCGCCTGACCCCCACACAACGGCCGCACTGCAATGAACCACTCGAAGCTTCTCCACTACCTGACGGACCCCCGCGGGCCGGAGGAAGTCCTGCCCGAGTTGGCCGCCGGCGAGCTGGTCGAACTGCTTGACGCCCTATTCCAGAACCTCGATACCCCCGAACCCGAGTTTGGCGCGCAGGTCTGGTACGAGATGGGCGTGGAGGAATGCGGCCGCCGGTCCGTCTCCCCTGACGGCGCAGCCCACGGAGTAGCCTAGCTACCCGTTCCGATTCCCCACATTGGCTCAGGGCTTCTCCGCGCCCTTTTCGCCAGCGGCGCTGTCCCCGTCGCGGGGTTCGCTGCCGTGCCCAGCGTCCGAGTGCCCGTGTTCGGCGTGCCCGTGCCCTTGGTAGCCGCGGCCGGGGTGCTCATGGAACTCGTTGGGAACGTGGTCCTTTGCTTCCATCAGGTGCTGCTGGAGCTTCTCCTCCGCATCCCGCCGGCGCCTGGCGGTGTCCCGCAGCTCGCGCGTTGATTCCGAGCCGCGGGGGTCCAGATAGGTGGCCCGCGGCTTGGCGGACTGTTCTGGCGGCACCCCGGCGCCATGTTCTTCCCTGGCGTTCCTGCCGGTATCCTCGGCGCCCTGGCCGCCGTGCGGCCCAACAGGCCGTGACTGTTCGTCCATCTCGGATCCTCCTTCGGTGGCCGCCTGGGTGTGGGCTGCCTCTCATCCAGTGCATCACAGATGGCGGCCGGAATGTTGGGCCACTAGGCCCGGGCTGCGTCTGCCCGCCTGCGCATTTCCTCCCGCAGCAGGGCTTGAAGGGCAGGAACGGACGACGACGGATCCAGGTCGAGTGCCTCCCGGAGCCGCTGTGAGAGGATCTCCAGTTCCGCTTCCGGCACGTCCGAAAGTCCGGAAAAACGCCTGAAGAACCGTTTGGCGGGAAGGCCCGCCCGCCGTCGGGCGTTCTTTTGGCGGATCCTGCCCGCCAACCCGCCGGGTGAGTGCAGCTGATTTTCCATGGTTGCCGTTCAATAAGGAATTCCATGGCCAACTGCATAAGCCGATCCCATAGTACAACTGGCACCCGTCCAGGAAAGTGACCCACGTCACTGCATCCCGGCGTGGATTCACGGGATCAGCTCCAGCCCAGCATCCTCAGCAGCGCCGCCGTGCCGGCTCCGGCGATCACCACCACAAGGAACGGAGCCCGCAGTACCAGGGCGATCGCGGCCGCGGCCAGCGCTCCCAGCCTGGCATCTGCGGCAAGTCCCTGCCCTGACACCACAGCATTCACCACCGTCAGCGAGGCCAGCAGGCCGATCGTCATGGTTCCCGCGACGCGTGAGGTGCGCGGATCTTCAAGGAATTTGGCGGGGACGAAGTAGCCCACCAGTTTCCAGGCATAGGCGAGCACGCAGGCGATGAGCAGCCAGATCCACAAGGTCATGCCCCCGCCTCCGGGTCCGCAGCTTCCCGCCGCTCCGCTCCACTGCGCTCGGCTCCTCCCTGGCCATCCCGGCCCTGCAGGTGGGCGCCCCTGTGACGGCCGCCGCCGGGGTGATTGCCGTGGTGGCCGCCGTAGGGTTCGACGTCGGGCTCAAGGCCTTCGTCGCGGCGGCCGTGGCTGAACCAACCCACCACCGCGGCAACGACCGCGGCCACCAGGATGGGCACGCCCGCCGGTACGAAGGGGACGGCAACCACCGTAGCCACGGCGCAAACCACCGCGATGGCGATCGGCTCGCGCCCTTTGAGCCGGGGCCAGAGCAAGGCCAGGAAAGCGGCGACGGCGGCCCCGTCAAGGCCCCACTGCTTGGGGTCGCCCAACCCGCTGCCGGCCAGTGCGCCCACGGCCGTGAAGAGGTTCCACAGCACGTAGACCCCCACGCCCGCCGTCCAGAAGCCGCGGCGCTGTTCGGCCGGATCCGTCTGGCCGGTGCTGGTGGCCGTGGATTCGTCGATGGTCAACTGTGCCCCAACGTACTTGCGCCAGCCGGTGGGCCGGAGCAGCGCGTTCAGCTGCATGCCGTAGATGCCGTTGCGCATGCCCAGGAGGGTGGCCGCGCTCATTGCCGCAACGCCGGAACCGCCGCCTGCCACCACCCCGATGAACGCGAACTGGGAGCCGCCACTGAAGAGGAGCAGGCTCAACGCCATGGCCTGCCAAAAGTTGAGCCCGGACGTTACCGCCAGCGCGCCGAACGATATGCCGTAAAGACCGGTGGCAATACTGATGGAGATGCCCACTTTCACCGCCGGCGAAGCCAGCAGCTTCACCCCCGGCCTCCCGGGTTGCCCGCGGCCTTTCGCAGGCTCCACGCCCACAGGATCAGCGGAGCCTGGAGGGGAAGCCGCAGGGTATGGATCTTCCGGCGGCTCGGCGTGCCCTGCGGCCCATACGCCCTCAGGAGGGCATCAACATGCCCGGCCAGGAATGCCGTGAACATGGCGGTGAGGGCCGTTGCTGTGGGCTTTCGGGTCGGCGGGAGCAGGATTCCGACGGCGGCGGCGAGCTCCAGCAGGCCGCTCAGGGCGATCCATTCGTCCCTGGACAGGACGGCCCAGGGATGCTGGGGTGTGCTGCTGCGGGGTTCGCCGGGCGCCGGGTCCTGCCGGCACAAGTACTCGGGAACGACGTCACGGTAAAAACCTGGGTCCCGGAAATGCTTGCCGGCGCTGGCCAGGAGAAGGGCTCCCATGGCCGCTGCGGACACGTGCCGCAGGGCCGGGCCTTGGATGGAGTGGGAAGGAGCGGACAAGCCCTTAGCAGCGGTGCCGGACCTGGGAAAAGACATGGAACCACTCAACCACAGCCGAAGCGCCGCCCAGAAACCGGCGCCTGCAGCATCGCGGCGACGGGGCACAGCGGCGATAGGGGCACCCGGCAACGGCGCCACCGCTGCGCTGCCGGTCTTCACAGCCAGGCGGCCCGCGAGCTCCCATACGGTGGCGGCGGCGACTGAAAATCCAGGGGATGTCCCGCGTCAAGCAGGGGCGGCCCAACGTAGCGCAGCTCCCCATAACTGCTGGCCACGGACCGATATTCGGGGGCGTGGAGTTCAGCAGGGCTTTCGGTGCTGGCTGGACCATTCAGGCTGGAAGGGTTTTCCCCCTTGGTCAGGGAAAACAGCTCCTCAGCGGTGCGGGCCAGCGACAGGTGCGCGGCACCGCCCAAATCGGTCCGACGGCGCGCGGCCAGGAGGCGGACTGCGGCCGCGGCCACCCCATAGCCGGTGGCGTGGTCCAGCGCCTGGACCGGCAGCGCACCCGGGCGCCACCCGCCGTCGCCCTCCATGCCGTAGGTATGGGCGATTCCGCAGGCGGCCTGGACAATACTGTCGAAGCCGCGCAAGCCGCTCCAGGGCCCCGCGCTTCCCCAGCTGTCCAAGGTGACCACCACCAGCTCCGGACGGGCTGCCAGCAACTCCCGCGGGTTCAGGCCAAAGCGGTCCAGGGCCCCGTGCCGGTAGCCGGTGACCACGGCATCCGCGCCGGCCAGGAGTTGCTGGAGGTCCTGCTGGTTTACTGCCGGCCCCAGGTCGAGTACTGCGCTGCGCTTGCCGAACGCCGTGTCCACGAACTGGTCCTGGATCTCGGGAAAGGCGGGCGGGTCGATCCGCAGGACGTCTGCCCCGAGCGCGGCCAGCAGCCGGGTAGCGACTGGACCGGCGATGACCCGCGTCAGGTCCAGGACCCGCAGCCCGGCCAGCGGCAGGTCCCCGGCGCCGTGAGCCGTGCCGGCAGCGGCGCCTGTTGCCGCGGCAGCTTCCCGCAGTCCGAAGCCACCGGTGGTGCCGTCCGGATACTCCACCGTGACCCAGGGTCCCGAACCGGCCGCCCGGCCCATGTCCGTCGCGAGCCATTCACTGCGGGTCCGGACGGCCGCGGCGATCCCTCCCAGTTCCTGGATGGCGGCCTCGGCGTCCAGCGCGGCCATGGAGCGGAGTTTCCTGTCCACATCCTCCGCGGTAGTGGCAGCCAGCGCGTGCAGGAGCCGCTGCTCGTGGTGGGGGTAGTTGGCGTGCAGCCGGATCCAGCCGTCGGCGGTCTGCCGGAATCCGGACAGGGGCGCGAAGCCCTGCGGCTTGCGCCCCGCAATCCGGAGGTGGCCGAAGGAATCGAAGGCGGGGGCGGTCAGTTCGGGTGTGGTGCTGAAGCGGCCGGGCGTCCCCGAGTACAGGTTCAGCGCCTGGGCCGCGGCTTCCACCGACTGCAGCGCCAGCCCTTCGACGTCGAGCTTCCCCGCCCACCAGCGGGGCGCGGACGGTGTGCCGGGGGCGGTCATGTCCGCACTACTTTCCCTGCGGTGCGGCCACGTGGAGCTGTTCCAGGACGCGCGCCGGTACGTTGGAGGTGATCTCCTGGATGCCCAAGTCCCGGCAGAGGGACACGTCCTCAGGGGAATCCACGGTCCACACCCTGAAGCGGCGGCCGGAGTCCAGCCAGCGGCGGACTGTCTCGGGGCGTTCCCGGACATATTCGATGCCGGGACCGGCCATCCCCACCTCCCGGTCGTCCAGGATCCGTTCGCCCTCCAGCTGGGTGGCCTTCATCAGGTTTGCGATGGCGCCGCCGGTAATTGGTCCAACCCCCAGTCCGCCACGGATTTCATGGATGGTGAGATCGTCCACCAGCTGGCAAATGTACTGCGGCGGTACCGAGAGGAGCAGGTGCCGGACTGAATCCGGGCTGAAGCTCATGAAGGTCACGGCCACGTTGTCCACGGTTGAACTCTGCGGTTCCCACCCTTCGCTGCGCAGCACCTCCAGGACCCGGTCCTCCAGCTTGAGCTGGTACGGGCTGGGATGCTTGAGCTCGATGGCGAGTTTCACGGGCCGGCCCGCTCCGCGAAGGATGTCCAGCAGTTCCGGAAGGGTCAGGAGCTGTTCGGAGCGTGCCCCGAACGTTTCGGGAATGCGGACGCCCTTCCAGGACGAGAAGTCCAGCTGGCGCAACTCCTCCAGTGTCCGGTCGGCCACAGGGCCCGTCCCGTCCGAGGTGCGGTCCAGGTTGGCGTCATGGAGCAGGACTACGTGCTGGTCGCGCGTGAGGTGGACGTCGCACTCCACTCCGTCTGCGCCGTCGGCCAGGGCCTGGAGGTAGGCGGCGCGGGTGTGTTCGGCATACGTGCCGCTGGAACCGCGGTGGGCAAAGACCAGCGGCCGCTGCGGCACTGACTCGTCAATTGTCATGGACACACGGTAGCCGACCGGCCCCCACCTTCAGGGCTAGGCTTGGCACATGCAGGTGAACTCTGAGGCAACTACTGGGCCAACCACGCAGGAAGCACCCACCGAACCAGCGCGGGAGCCGCAGCCGGGCACTACGGCGGCAGGCGCCGTCGTAAACCGCCAGCTTGGTGCCGGTGACGCCGAAAAGGCGGCAGCGCTGCGGAAGATGAAGTTGCTCGCGCTGAGCCTGCTGATCGCCATGGCCGTGATCTTTGTCTTCGCGTTCGCTCTTCAGAAAGAGTATCCGTGGCTGCAGTACGTGCGTGCGGCGGCTGAAGGCGGCATGGTGGGCGCACTGGCCGACTGGTTCGCCGTGACGGCGCTGTTCAAGTACCCCATGGGCATCAAGATTCCGCACACAGCCATCATTCCGCGCCGCAAGGACCAGATCGGCGCCTCCCTCGGTGAGTTCGTGGAGACCAATTTCCTCTCCGAACAGGTGGTGCAGGACAAGCTGGCCAGCGTCAACATTGCCCGCCGGGCAGGTGAATGGCTGGCCGCGCCCGGCGGCGCCGACCGGGTGGCCAAGGAAGGTGCTGCGGTGATCCGCGGCGCTTTCAAGGTTTTGAATGACGACGACGTCCAGGCCGTCATCGAGGGCATGGTCCGCAAGCACCTGCTTGCTCCGCCGTGGGGACCCCCTGTGGGCAGGCTGGCGGAGCGGGTTTTCCACGACGGGCACCACCACACGCTGGTGGACCTGCTGGTGGACCGCGCCGCGGACTGGGTGGATGACAACCACGAGACCGTCACCCGCCTGGTGTCCGACCGCTCCCCCACGTGGGTTCCGCAGTTCGTTGACGGCCTGGTGGGCGACAAGGTCTACCTCGAGATCCTCAAGTTCGTGCGCGCCGTCCAGGCCGACCCCCGCCACCAGGTGCGCCAGTCGATCGACAAGTACCTGAACGACCTCGCGCAGGACCTGCAGCATGACCCGGCGATGATTGCCCGGGCAGAGGACATCAAGGCGCAGGTCCTGGGTGATCCCGAGGTGCGCGAGCTCGCGTCCCGGACCTGGGGCACCGTCAAGAACGCGCTGCTGGGTGCGATTGACGATCCGGACAGCGAGCTCACCATCAAGTTCAAGGCAGCGGTGCGCGATTTTGGGTCGCGCCTGGTGCAGGACCCGGAGCTGGCCGGCAAGGTCAACGCCTGGATCGGCGACGCCGCGGGATACCTGGTCCGGACCTACCGCTCCGACATCGCCGGGGTCATCACGGATACGGTTGCGCGCTGGGACGCCGAGGAAACCTCGCAGAAGATTGAGCTCCAGGTGGGCAAGGACCTGCAGTTCATCCGCATCAACGGCACCGTGGTGGGGTCCTTGGCCGGGCTGGCGATTTTCACGGTGGCGCAGCTCATTTTTGGATGACGCTCTCGCGGCCGTTGTTCGTTCCGGATTTGCGCGGCGGTAATGACTACGACGGCGGCACGCGCTTTTTAGGGTCCAGGCACCTTTAGCAGCGGTTGGCCCGGCTTGCCAGGCGGTTAGGCGGGGGCGGCTTCAAATGTCAGTGCCTCGATGGATGATGTCGGTATGGGAATCGGCGGTGGTACTGGGGCAGCTTTGGAGGGTGTTCGTGCCTCTGTTGCTGCCCTGGATGCGCTCACTCTTGAGGACCGGAACCTCGAACATTCAGCGCTGAAAGCTGCGGCTGGAGATATTGACGTGTTCCAGCGCCGGTATGAGCTGTGCCTGGAAGGGTTGGAGCTGGTGGCCCGGCTGGAAGCTCAACTCGCGGCGCTAAAGTCCCGGCAGGCTGCCCGAGCCGTTGAACTGCAGCAGGCGATGACGCCGCCGGACGCTTCGGTGCAGGACCGCACTTACGCGGACATGTCGGTGGTCGAGGAGATCGCCGGGGTGCTGACCATCAGCTCCGCGGCAGCGGGGGCGTTGGTGGAGCAGTCCCGCCGGATCTGTTCCCTGCCGCTGGTGATCGAGGCGCTGTCCGCCGGGGACATGTCGTGGCAGCACGCCCGGATTGTCGCCGATGAGACCGAGGGCCTCACCACTGAGGGCGCGGCGTCTTTGGTGGCGCATTTCTTCGACCCCGCCGCACCCCACCCCCGCCCGGGGCGCAGCGCCCGGGGAGCTCGTTCCGTCCCGGTTCCGGGCCAAGGTCCGGGCGTGGCGGGAACGCCACCACCCGGACTCCATCGAGAAACGCCATGCAAAGGGCGTGGCTGACCGGCGGATGGAATACACCCCAGACAAGGACGGCATGGCCTGGCTCTCCCTCTACCTCCCCGGCGACACCGCGTGCGCGATCTGGAACCGCACCACCGCCACCGCCCGCGGCCTCCAAGGCCCCGACGAACCCCGCACCCTCACCCAGCTCCGCCCCGACATCGCAGCGTCCCTGCTTCTCGGCGCTGTAACCGCCACTGAACTCAGCAAGGTCCCTGCGCCGCGGGCCGACGTCCTGGTGATGGTGCCCGTATTCTCCCTGCTCGGCCAGACTGATGAACCCGGCGTACTGGATGGTTTTGGGCCGATCCCGGCGTCCATGGCCCGCAAACTTGTCGCCGACGGGGCGGAATCGTTCTACCGGGTCCTCATCGACCCCCGCGACGGGGCACCACTGGAAATCGGCCGCAAAAACTACCGGCTCACCGGGGCCATCAAACGCTGGATCCGCCTGCGGGACGCCAAATGCACCTTCCCCGGCTGCACCAACAAAACCCCCGACAACGAAACAGACCACCTACGAGCGTGGGAACACGGCGGCACCACCGGAACCAGCAATCTCGCACAGCTCTGCCCTAAACACCATCGACTCAAACACCACAGCCAATGGACACCCGACCAGGCCAACAAGAATGAACCACCCGGCTGGACCTCACCGACAGGCAGGCACTACAACCCCGAACTCCGGGAAGCAGAACCAACCCACTGGCCACCGGGAATCCAGCCGCCGTGGCTTCAACGGGACGTCGCTTCCCTCTGCCCTTGTCTGGAGGCCAGCCTCGAAAACCTCCCGCAGTGGGAACCAGACGACGACAGATACGTGGACCTCAACGACCTGCCGGCTGACGATCCGCTCTGGGCAGAGCTCCTCGCGACGCCATTAGTGCCGTCGGGATGACGAGCCGTGGACAGTCCAACGCCCGTAGTGGATGGGTGTAGTCCCTGGGTCCACAGCCCCTGGGTCGGTAATCCTTGAGTCCGTCGCCGAAGTCCGGAGCACGCCGCCTTCTACGCGAAAGCCTCCAGCTCCACGCCTGCAGCCTCAAGACCTGCCCGGATACGGGCCGCCGCCTCTACGGCTGCGGGGCTGCCGCCGGGCAGGCGCAGGGAGTCCGGCTGGACCCTGACCACCGAACCGTCAACGGCCACCACTTCGCCTTTTGTTGCCAGCCGCACGGCCCGCTCAACGATCGTGTCGACGTCGTCCAGCATGGCGTCTTCCCTGGACAGCGGCACCAAGGTGCCGTCGGCGAAGTAGGCACGGTCGGCATAGGCTTCGGTGAATACAGGGTGGCCGGCCTCCTTGGCCTGCTTCAACAGCTCCGAACCGGGGAATCCCAGGATCGGCAGACCGGGATCGTAGGCGTTCACAGCAGCCACGAGCGCGGAAGCCTGCTCGGCGTCGTGGATCAGCGTGTCGTACAGCGCACCGTGCGGTTTCACGTAGTCCACCGAGGCACCCACGGCATGCGCGACGCCGTCCAGCGCGCCCAGCTGGTACAGCACGTCGCCGAAAAGCTCATCAAAGCTCATGTCCAGCGAACGCCGGCCGAACCCGGCCAAATCGCGGTAGCCCAGGTGCGCACCCACGGTGACGTCCAGGTCGTAGGCGGCCCGGCAGGTATCCAGCATGGTGACGGGATCGCCGGCGTGGAGGCCGCAGGCTACGTTGGCGCTGGTGGCCAGCTGGAACATCGCCGGATCGCCTCCCGCGGTCCAGGAACCGAATGATTGGCCTACGTCAGCGTTGAGATCCAAGGATGTTGCCTTCCAGGGTCAGGTTGTCCGGCCCGGCAGCCGCGGTCAGCTCCCCGGGGATGGTGTCCGGCATGGGTCCGAACGCCTCCCGGGCGTTCTTGGCCACTGCACGGCCCATCACGAGGTTACCGGCTCCGCCCACAACCGCCCCTATGCCGAAGGGCAGCGCCCTTCCGAACAGTGCGGTGCCCTGCCGCTTGAGCAGGTTCTTGAGGAAGGCGTTCTGGATCCGCTTCCGGACGCTGCCGAACCCCGGGATAGAGGACCTGGACAGCACATTTCCCCAGACGTCGGCGGGCTTTGCTCCACCGGCCGCCTGTCCGCTCAGCGTTCCGAGGAGGGCGGTTCCTTCCTCGCCCAGCATGATGGCCATGACCATGGTGCCGGCCTTCTCCGGGTTGGTGAGGCGAATGCCGTGGAGCTCCGCCAGCGACGTCGCATAGAGGGCTGTCGCCTCCAGGAAGCCAACCGTCGCGGCCGCGGAAAGTCCCAGCGACGCGACGGTGCCCACACCCGGGACGACGGCGGTGGCGCCCACCAGGGCACCCCCGCCGGCCACCGCCCGCAGGTAGTCCCGCTCCGCGATGTCCGCCAGCTGTGCTGCGGTGGCCCGTGGATGCTTCTTCTGGAGCCGGCGGATATAGCCCACCACCAAGGGCCGCTGGACCTGCACTGCCTTCAGGAGCATATTGTGGACGCCGGGCTTGGGTTTGCCGTCGGCATCGAACATTGCGTTATGGGCGGTTTCCTGTGCGATTCGTACTGCGGGATTGCTGCGCCTGGCCATGGTCACCTTCATTCAAATCGACCTGCAGCGGGTGGGCTGCCGTGCTTATCCATCCTATGTGGACAAACACTAAGCATGCTGAACTTTGCGGGCGGCACATTGTTCTTCCCTGCCGCTTGTCCCTAGCTGCCGGCGCCCGCCAGGTTGTTGAACGTGTACAGGTGCACACCCTCCACAGCCCCGCCGCCCTCCAGCTCCGCCATGATCGCCTGCGGTGAGTAGAGGCCGTCCTTGAGCAGGCGGCGGCCGAGCGGGCCCCTGCGATTCAGGAATTTGAGGGACGGTCCCACACCGATTTTCAGTGCGGCGCGGATGAGCTGCGCCCGGGGAACGGCGCCGGGAACTCCGGCCCAGACAAGGAGCCTCACCCCTTCCCGGCGCAGCGTTTCGGCGTACCACTGGATGCGTTGGGCTGAGAAGCACAGCTGCGTCACCACGGACGAGGCCAGGTGCTGCTTTTCCAGCAGGGCATCAAGCATGTGCAGTTCGCTGTGGCCGGGATGGGCTTCCGGGTAGCCCGCCACGCCGGCCCGGATGGTGCCGCCGGACAGCTCGGCGAGGTCCGCCAGCAGCGGAAGGCTGCTGTCGTAGGGTCCGGCCGGTTCCCCAGCGTCACCGCCGACGGCGAACACTTCGGTAATGCCGGCATCGTGGCAGTTCCGGACCACACCGGCCAGCTGGCCACGGCTTTCGATACTCCGTGCGGCCAGATGCGGGACAACCTCGAAGCCGAGGTAGGCAAGCTCGATGGCTGTCCGGATGGTGGGGCCCACACCCTGGCGCGGCAGGCAGGTCACCGTCAGGGCCGTGCCGGCTGGTACGTGTGCCTGGACAAGGGCGGCAAGGTCCTCGGTGGGTCTGACCTGCATGCGGATTGGCAGCGCAGCCCCGGAACCGGAGGCCTGTCCTTCCACGGGAATCGGTGCTGCGGCTGATGCCATGAAGGATTGAATCGTCATGAGGAACTCCAGGTTTGGCCGGCCACGGGTGGCTCGGCATGGGGTACATGGGCCTGAGAGATTCCTGGGGAGGATTTGCTCCTACGGCGCCTGCCCGGTGATGGCCGGGAGAACTCTCCCGCCACAGCTCGAAAGGCTTATTGAAATGTGGTGCCACGGCTGCCGGCGCCTGCCCCTCCGATTGGAGGGAGTGCGGGCGCCGGCAGCGTGGACGGGCCTGCAGCTAGCGGAGGATGACCGTCCGGTTGCCGGAGAGGACTATCCGCCCCTCAGCGTGCCAGCGGACGGCATTCGTGAGCGCCTTGCATTCGGCGTCGCGGCCAACCGCAACCAGGTCCGAAGCGGAATACGTGTGGTCCACTTCGATGACCTGCTGCGAAATGATCGGCCCTTCGTCCAGTTCCGAGTTGATGTAATGGGCAGTGGCACCCACCGTCTTGACACCCCGTTCATAGGCCTGGTGGTACGGCTTTGCCCCCTTGAAGCTGGGCAGGAACGAATGGTGGATGTTGATGGCCTTGCCGCTAAGGCGCGTAGTGGCTTCATCGCTGAGCACCTGCATGTAGCGGGCCAGCACCACCAGTTCAACGGCGTACTGGTCCACCAGCTCCAGCAGGCGATCCTCGGCTTCCGCCTTGGTGTCCGGCGTGACCGGGATGTGGTGGAACGGAACACCGTGCCAGGCGGCCAGGGGTTCCAGGTCCGGGTGGTTGGACACCACGGCGGCAATCCGGACGGGCAACTCACCGCTGCGGGCGCGGAACAGGAGGTCGTTGAGGCAGTGGTCGTACTTGGACACCATCACCAGGATGGGCTGCTTGCGGCCGTGGCGTTCCAGGCGCCAATCCATCTGCCATTCCTGGGCCACCTGTTCAAAACCGGCCCGGAGGAGGTCGAGTTCCACCTCCACCTGTGAGGTGACGTGGACGCGCATGAAGAACCGGCCGCTTGCCCTGTCGCCAAACTGTTTGATGTCCACGATGTAGCATTCCTGCTCCAGCAGGTACGCCGCCACCGCCTGGACAATGCCAAGGGCATCCGGGCAATGGAACGTCAGCACGAATTCGTTGCCCGTTTCCGGCACCAGGGACTGGAGCTGCCCGGCCGCGGCCGTGCCGGCCTGCGACGTGCGGGCTTCCGTGCCGATCACCGCTTGACCCGCTCTTCCCCCGCTTCTGCGGCGGCACCCGGACGGACAGCCTTGCCGGATGCGGCGTCGGTGAAGTCCTGGTCAGCCTGCAGTTCAGCCTGGAACGTGGCAAAACGGGCCTGGTGTGCGGGCCGGCGGCGGAGGATGAACCACGCAGCGCCCAGCAGGATGAACCAGACCGGGGTGACCAGCAGGGCCACCAGGGTGTCCGGCTGGGTGGTGAGGGTCCAGATCACGAAGCCGAAGAAGGCGAAGACCACCCAGACCATGGCAACACCGCCGGGCATCTTGAACTTCGATGCTTCATGCAGGTGCGGCCGGCGGCGGCGGAAGGCGATGTAGCTGGCCAGGATGATCGACCAGACAAAGACAAAGCAGACGGCGGAGACGGTGGTCACCATGTCGAAGGCCTTGCCCACGTCCTGGCCCGCATACATGAGGACGACGCCGGACAGCAGCAGCACGCAGGAGAGGAACAGTGCGTTCTGGGGCACCTGCCGGCGGGACAGTTTGCCAAAGACGTCCGGAGCGTCGCCTTCCTGGGCAAGGCCAAAGACCATACGCGAGGTGGAGTAGATGCCGGAGTTGGCGGAGGACATTGCGGAGCTCAGCACCACGAGGTTGACCACGGTGGCCGCGGCACCCAGGCCCGCCAGGGAAAACATGGCGATGAACGGGCTGTGGCCTGCCCTGAACTCGGTCCAGGGGGTGACAGCCATCAGGATGATGAGGGCACCTACGTAGAAGAGCAGCACGCGGATGGGGATGGAGTTGATGGCCTTGGGCAGGTTCCGCTCAGGGTTCTTGGCCTCGGCGGCGGTGGTGCCCACCAGTTCGATGCCCACGAAGGCGAAGACGGCGATCTGGAAGCCGGCCACGAAGCCCATGAACTCGTTCGGGAAGAATCCGCCGTGGCTCCACAGGTTGGTGAAGGTGGCAGGGCCGGCGTCGGACTGGAAACCGGAGAAGATCATGAACAGGCCAACGATGATCAGGGCGGCAATGGCAACGATCTTGATCAATGCGAACCAGAACTCCGTCTCGCCAAAGGCCTTGACGGTGGTGAGGTTCAGCAGGAGCAGGATGGCCACGGTGGCCAGGCCGGGGATCCACAGGGGCACCCCGGGCCACAGTTCACGGGAGTAGCCTGCGATGGCAATGACATCGGCGATGCCGGTGATGACCCAGCAGAACCAGTAGGTCCAGCCCGTGAAGAAGCCGGCCCAGGGGCCCAGTAGGTCTGCGGCGAAATCGCTGAAGGACTTGTAGTTGAGGTTGCTGAGCAGCAGTTCTCCCATGGCACGCATGACGAAGAACAGCATGAAGCCGATGATCATGTACACGAAGATCACCGAGGGGCCGGCTGCCGAAATGGTCTTTCCGGAACCCATGAACAGGCCGGTGCCGATTGCGCCGCCGATGGCGATCAGTTGGATGTGGCGGTTGCTGAGCTGCCGCTCCAGGTGCGGGGCTCCGCCGCCGGGGGACGTCGGGGAATGGGTCGTCATTGAGGAACTCCATCGTTCGAGCGGCACCCGGGGTGTCGCAAAGATTGGATTTCCTCCCCGCTCTGTCTGGGACCTGAGAGTTTCCACGCGCCGGATGGCGTGCTTGCACCGTCGGTGAGCCAGGACAGGGCCTGGCTGCTTTCCAGAGTTGCCTCACCGCGGCGGTACGTGGGCCTGAGAGTTTCCTGGGGAGGGTTTGCTCCTACGGCGCCTGCTGAACGTACCGGCAGGGCTCTCCCGCCGCAGGTCAAAAGCGTTGATTGGTAAATCAGTGTTCAGTTATCGGAGTGCATCCGCTGTGGACTTCAAGCCGCACGGCGCATTTTTGGGCCTCCGGCAATCACAGCCGGCGACGGAGCGCCCAGCGTTCTTTGGGCCAGTTCCGCTGCCCGGCCGGATCACGGGGTTCAGTGTGGCGTCGGTCACGAACAAAAGTCAAGCCCGCCATGACAGCACCTGCGTAACGGTCCCGCCGGCGTGCTTCATGACGGACCGATTTGCTCCCCGGGGCCGCCATCCTGTAACTTGTGAGCCGAATCACCCACATTTCAATAAGCCTTTCGAGCTGTGGCGGGAGAGTTCTCCCGGCCATCACCGGGCAGGCGCCGTAGGAGCAAATCCTCCCCAGGAATCTCTCAGGCCCATGTACCGTCACGGCGAGGCGACTCTGGAAAGCAGTGCTGCTCCGGCGGCACTCACCGACGGTGCAAGCAGGCCTTTGCTGGGTTTGCGGAATCTCTCAGGTCCAATACAGAGCGGGGAGGGACCCGATCCATGCCGAGCCACCCGTGGCCGGCCAAACCTGGAGTTCCTCATGACGATTCAATCCCAACCGTCTGCCTTCGCGGACCGGCACATTGGTGCGCGCCGCCAGGCTGACGTCGACACCATGCTCAAGGCCGTTGGCTACGACAGCGTTGACGGTTTGGTGGACATCGCTGTCCCCAATTCGATCCGCCAGTCCAAGCCGCTCGCGCTCAAGGGCGCCCTGAGCGAGGTTGAGGTGCTTGCGGAACTGCGCCGGCTCGCCGCCAAGAACAAGACCGCTGTCCAGATGATCGGGCAGGGCTACTACGACACCGTCACGCCTGCAGTGATTCGCCGGAACGTGCTGGAAGCCCCGGCCTGGTACACCGCCTACACGCCGTACCAGCCCGAGATTTCCCAGGGCCGGCTCGAGGCGCTGCTGAACTTCCAGACCATGGTCCAGGATCTCGTGGGCCTGCCCATCGCCAACGCCTCGCTGCTGGATGAAGCCACCGCCGTGGCCGAAGCCGTGCTGATGATGCGCCGCGCCAACAAGAACAAGGACGCCCGCGACGGCAAGACCGTCCTGGACGCCGACGTGCTGCCGCAGACCATCGCCATCGTCAAGGGCCGCGCCGAGGCGCTCGGCTTCGAGGTTGAGGTCGCCGACCTGTCCAAGGGCCTCCCTGAAGGCGCGATCAACGGGATCGTGCTCCAGCAGCCCGGCGTCTCCGGCCGCGTCTTCAACCACGCAGGCGTCATCGCCGAGGCCAAGGAACGCGGCGCGCTGGTCACGGTTGCCGCTGACCTGCTGGCCCTGACCCTGATCACCCCTCCCGGTGAGCAGGGCGCCGACATCGCCGTCGGCTCCACGCAGCGTTTCGGCGTACCGCTGTTCTTCGGTGGCCCGCACGCCGCCTACATGGCCGTCGCCAAGGGCCTGGAGCGTTCCATGCCCGGCCGCCTGGTGGGTGTGTCCAAGGACGACGCCGGCCTGCCCGCCTACCGCCTGGCACTCCAGACCCGCGAGCAGCACATCCGCCGCGAGAAGGCCACGTCCAACATCTGCACCGCGCAGGCCCTGCTGGCCATCGTGTCCTCCTTCTACGCCGTCTACCACGGCCCGGACGGACTGAAGGCCATCGCCGAGCGCGTGCACAACAACGCCCGCGTCCTCGCCACCACCCTCAAGGTCGCCGGACGGGAACTGGCCACCGAGACCTTCTTCGACACGGTCACGGTCTCCGTTCCCGGCAAGGCCGCCAAGGTCATCACCGCGGCTGAAGCACGCGGCATCAACCTGCGCTACATCGACGCGGACACCATCGGTGTCTCCACGGATGAAACCACGACGCCGGAAATCCTGTCCGCGATCGCCGTCGCCTTCGGTGGCGGGCCGGTGGTGGACGCCGAGGGCTTCGAGCTGCCCGCAGAGGTGCTCCGCACCTCCGAGTACCTGCAGCACCCGGTGTTCAACACCCACCGTTCCGAAACCCAGCTGCTGCGCTACATCCGCAGGCTGTCCGACCGGGACCTCGCGCTGGACCGCACCATGATCCCGCTGGGCTCGTGCACCATGAAGCTGAACGCCACCGCCGAGATGGAAGCCATCTCCTGGCCCGAGTTCGCCTCCATCCACCCCTTCGCCCCGGACTCCCAGACCGAGGGCTGGCGTGAACTGATCAGCGGCCTGGAAGCCGACCTTGCGGAAATCACCGGCTACGACCAGGTGTCCCTCCAGCCCAACGCCGGATCCCAGGGCGAGCTCGCCGGCCTGCTGGCCATCCGCGGCTACCACCGTGCCAACGGCGACACCCAGCGCAACGTCTGCCTGATCCCCGCCTCCGCCCACGGCACCAATGCCGCCTCCGCAGTCCTGGCCGGCATGAAGGTCGTCGTCGTCGCCACCGCCGCGGACGGCACGATCGACCACGAGGACCTGTACGCGAAGATCGAGGCGAACAAGGACGTCCTCTCGGCGATCATGATCACCTACCCGTCCACCCACGGTGTCTACGACGCGGACGTGACCGAGATCTGCGAGGCTGTCCATGCTGCCGGCGGCCAGGTCTACGTTGACGGCGCCAACCTGAACGCCCTGGTGGGCCTGGCCCAGCCCGGCAAGTTCGGCGGCGACGTCTCCCACCTGAACCTGCACAAGACCTTCTGCATCCCGCACGGCGGCGGCGGACCCGGCGTCGGACCCGTGGCGGCCAAGGCCCACCTGGCACCGTTCATGCCCGGCGACGCCAACAAGGCAGCGCACCAGGAAGGCCACGGCGTGGCCATCAGCGCCTCGAACTTTGGCTCCGCCGGCGTCCTGCCGATTTCCTGGGCGTACGTGAAGCTCATGGGCGGCGAAGGGCTCACCGAGGCCACCAAGGCAGCCCTGCTCGCGGCGAACTACGTGGCCGTGCGCCTGAACGAGTACTTCCCGGTCCTCTACACCGGTGAAGGCGGGCTCGTTGCGCACGAGTGCATCCTGGACCTGCGCGACCTCACTGCCAAGACGGGCGTCACCGCAGAGGACGTGGCCAAGCGCCTCATCGACTTCGGTTTCCACGCCCCCACCCTGGCGTTCCCGGTCGCCGGCACGCTGATGGTGGAGCCCACCGAGTCCGAGGACCTGGCCGAGATCGACCGCTTCATCGAGGCCATGATCACCATCCGCAAGGAAATCGACCAGGTAGCCAACGGCGACTTCACTGTCCAGGACTCACCGCTGCGCAACGCACCCCACACCGCGTCCGCCGTCGTGAACTCCGAATGGACCCGCCAGTACAGCCGTGAGCAGGCTGTCTTCCCCGTCCACCACCTCAAGCAGGACAAGTACTTCCCGCCGGTGGGCCGCATCGACGGCGCCGGTGGAGACCGGAACCTCATCTGCTCCTGCCCGCCGCTGTCCGAGTTTGAAGTTTCGGCTGGCTCAACCACCGGATTGGAAGACTGACATGACTGAGAACTACACGGCTCTCTACGAAGAGCACAAGAAACTGGGCGCCTCCTTCACCGACTTCGGTGGCTGGCAGATGCCGCTCAAGTACAGCTCTGAACTGGCCGAGCACCACGCCGTCCGCAAAGCTGCGGGCCTGTTCGACCTCTCCCACATGGGCGAAGTCTGGGTCACGGGTCCGCAGGCCGGCGCCTTCCTGGACTACGCCCTGGTGGGCAAGCTGTCCGCCATCGCGGACGGCAAGGCCAAGTACTCGCTTATCTGCAACGCCGACGGCGGCATCATCGATGACCTGATCGTCTACCGTTTCGGTGACGGGAAGTACCTCGTGGTCCCCAACGCAGGCAACGCACCCACCGTCGCCGCCGCCCTGGCGGAGCGCGCTGCGGGCTTCGACGTGAAGGTGGAGGACGCCTCCGCGGCAACCTCGCTGATCGCCGTCCAGGGTCCCAAGGCCGAGGCCATCCTGCTGAAGCTGACGGACGAGGCCCAGCACGCACTGGTCACCGACCTGAAGTACTACGCGTTCAACGAGCTGACCATCGCAGGCCAGGACGTCATCCTGGCCCGCACCGGTTACACCGGCGAAGACGGCTTCGAACTGTTCATCGCGAACGAGGACGCCGCTGACCTGTGGGCCAAGGTGGCCGAGGCCGGCGAAGAATTCGGAATCATTCCGTGCGGCCTCGCTTCCCGCGACTCGCTGCGCCTGGAGGCCGGCATGCCGCTCTACGGCAACGAGCTCTCGCTCGAGCGTTCACCGTTCGACGCCAGCCTGGGCCCCGTTGTGGCGCTCAAGTCCAAGGAAGGCGACTTCGTGGGCCGCTCCGCCCTCGAAGCTGCCAAGGAAGCCGGTTCCAAGCGCAAGCTCGTGGGCCTGAAGGGCCTCGGACGCCGCGCCGGCCGTGGCGGCTACCCGGTCCTCAAGGACGGCAACGTCGTGGGCGAAGTGACCTCCGGCCAGCCCAGCCCCACCCTCGGCTACCCGATCGCCATGGCCTACGTCGACGTCGAGCACGCCGAACTCGGCACCGCCCTCGACGTCGACCTGCGCGGCAAGGCAGAGCCGTTCGAGGTCATCGCCCTGCCGTTCTACAAGCGTCAAAAGTAGCCTCGGCGCTTCCCCACTCTTGAACACCAAACTTAAGGAAAAACACCATGGCTAAAGTTGCCGCTGAACTGAAGTACTCCGCCGAGCACGAATGGATCGCCGCCGACGGCTCCGGCCCGTCCGTAGTGGGCGTGTCCGCTGTTGCCGCCGAGGCACTGGGCGACATTGTCTACGTGGACCTGCCCGAGGTTGGCTCCACGGTGACCGCAGGCGAGACCTGTGGCGAGATCGAGTCCACCAAGTCCGTCTCGGACCTCTACTCCCCCGTCACGGGCGTGGTCACGGAAGTCAACGACGACGTCGTCAGCGACCCTGCCGTGATCAACAACGACCCGTACGGCGCCGGCTGGCTCTTCAAGGTCACCGTCACCGAAGAGGGCCCGCTGCTGTCCGCAGAGGAATACGCCGAAGCAAACGGTGGCGAACTGTGAGTGCCCCCGCTGACACCGCAGTGTTCGAGCAGGTAGTCTCCCCGAGCCTCAACGCCGACCTGTCCGCGTTGGACCCCGAAATCGCCGTCAAGATCAACGACGAACTGGGCCGCCAGCGTGAGGGCCTGGAAATGATCGCTTCCGAGAACCACACTGCCGTGGCGGTCATGCAGGCGCAGGGCTCCGTCCTGACCAACAAGTACGCCGAAGGCTACCCGGGCAAGCGCTATTACGGTGGCTGCGAGCACGTGGACGTCACCGAGCAGCTCGCGATCGACCGGGTCAAGGTGCTCTTCGGTGCCGGGTTCGCGAACGTACAGCCGCACTCCGGCGCCCAGGCCAACGCCTCGGTGATGCACGCGCTGATCAAGCCCGGCGACACCATCATGGGCCTGAACCTGGCCCACGGTGGCCACCTGACCCACGGCATGAAGATCAACTTCTCCGGCAAGCTCTACAACGTGGTCCCGTACCAGGTCCGCGAAGACACCCACACCATTGACATGGCAGAGGTGGAACGGCTGGCGCTGGAAACGAAGCCGCAGCTCATCGTGGCCGGCTGGTCGGCCTACGCCCGCCAGCTGGACTTCGCGGAGTTCCGCCGCATCGCCGACCTCGTGGGTGCCTACCTCATGGTGGACATGGCGCACTTCGCCGGACTGGTGGCAGCCGGGCTGCACCCCAGCCCGGTCCCGCACGCCCACGTGGTCACTTCCACCACCCACAAGACCCTCGCCGGTCCGCGCGGTGGCATCATCCTCTCCAACGACGCCGACATTGCCAAGAAGATCAACTCGGCCGTGTTCCCCGGGCAGCAGGGCGGCCCCCTTGAGCACGTCATTGCCGGCAAGGCCGTCGCGTTCAAGATCGCGGCGTCCCCCGAATTCAAGGAAAGGCAGGAACGCGTCCTGCTCGGCGCATCCATCCTCGCCGAGCGCCTGGTCCAGCCGGACGTCACCGCAAAGGGCATCAGCGTGGTGTCCGGCGGCACGGACGTGCACCTGGTCCTGGTGGACCTGCGCAACTGCGAACTGGACGGCCAGCAGGCAGAAGACCGCCTGGCCGCGATCGACATCACGGTCAACCGCAACGCGGTCCCGTTCGATCCGCGTCCGCCGATGGTGACCTCGGGCCTGCGCATCGGAACCCCCGCCCTGGCCACCCGTGGCTTCGGTGAGGCTGCCTTCCGCGAGGTCGCCGACATCATCGCCGAGGCATTGATTGCCGACGCCGACGCCGACCTTTCCAGGCTGCGTCACCGCGTTGAGGCCTTGGCTTCAGCGCACCCGCTGTACCCGGGGCTGTAGTCCCCCCATGGGTTTCGACGGGCTCAACCACCGGTGGTTGAGCCCGTCGAAACCTACTTATTAGCACTTAGTTAGGAACCGTCATGGCTGTTGGTGTCTTTGATCTTTTTTCGATCGGGATTGGCCCGTCGTCTTCGCATACGGTGGGGCCGATGCGGGCTGCTGCTGTGTTCGCTGAGGAGCTTAAGGCCTCCGGCAGGCTCGCTGAGGTCGTGTCGCTGCGGGTTGACTTGTATGGGTCGCTGGCCGCGACGGGGCATGGGCATGGGACGATGACGGCGGTCCTGTTGGGGTTGGAGGGGTTCCATCCGGAGTTGATCCTGCCTGATGAGGTGGAGGAGCGGCTGGCCTCTATCGCGGAGACCGGGGTCCTGAACCTGGCCGGGTCGGTGTCGCTGCCGTATGCCGTCAAGGACATGGTGTTGCGGCCGTTGACGGTGCTGCCGCGGCACACGAACGGGATGACGTTCACGGTCACCGACGCTGCCGGGGATGTGGTGCATGCGGCGACGTTTTTCTCGGTCGGTGGCGGGTTCATCGTCCGGGAGGGGGAAGAGGACGCGGCGCAGCAGGAACTGGACGCGTCCAAGGAGGAGTTGCCGCTGCCGTTCCGGACCG
>NZ_JBFTLY010000027.1:0-36573 GCF_056396685.1 Pseudarthrobacter sp. 05T312 | reverse complement strand
ACGATGGTGGCCCAGGTCATGATGATGCCGACGGAGGCGATGTTCAGGACGATTTCGAAGGCTTCGGCGGGGACGAGGTAGTTCAGCGGGACGCCGAGGAGGGAGACGGTGGCGGTGATGGCGATGCCGCCGTAGGGGACGCCTGCTTTGTTCATGCGGGAGGCGAATTTGGGGGCGGAGCCGTTGACGGACATGGAGCGCAGGATSCGGCCGGTGGAGTAGAGYCCGGCGTTCAGGGAGGACAGGGCTGCGGTGAGGACGACGAGGTTCATGATGACGTCTACGCCCTGGACGCCGATGGAGCCGAAGAACGTYACGAAGGGGCTGACGCCTTTTTGGTAGGAGGTGAAGGGCAGCAGCAGGGCCAGGAGGATCACGGAGCCGACGTAGAACACGGCGATGCGGAAGACTACGGAGTTGATGGCCTTGGGCATGATTTTTTCGGGGTTTTCGGTTTCGCCGGCGGCGGTGCCGACGAGTTCGATGGAGGCGTAGGCGAACAGGACGCCCTGCATGAGGATGATCATGGGCAGCAGGCCGTTGGGGAAGATCCCGCCGTTATCGGACAGGAGGCTGATGCCCACCGGCTGGCCGGCGACGGGGGTGCCGAAGATGACGAAGTAGGTGCCGATGAGCAGGAACGCGACGAGGGCGGCGACCTTGATCAGGGCGAACCAGAATTCCATTTCGCCGAAGACTTTCACGGAGACCAGGTTCAGGGCCAGGACCACGAGGAGGGCGGTCAGTGCCCAGGCCCACTGCGGGACCTCGGCCATCCAGGGGACGTAGTTGCCGAAGAAGTGCATATAGAGGGCGGCGGCGGTGATGTCCACGATGGTGGTGGTGGCCCAGTTGATCCAGTAGAACCAGCCGGAGACGAACGCGGCTTTTTCGCCGAAGAACTCACGGGCGTAGGAGACGAACGAGCCCGAGGAGGGCCGGTGCAGGACCAGTTCGCCCAGGGCGCGCAGGATCAGGAACGCGAAGAACCCGCACACCGCGTACGCGATAACCAGGGACGGGCCCGCCGCGTTGAGCCGGCCGCCGGCGCCCAGGAACAGGCCGGTACCGATCGCACCGCCGATCGCGATCATCTGGATCTGCCGGGGCTTGAGGTTCTTGTGGTAGCCCTTGTCCTCCGCGTGCAGGGAGGTCTCGGACGCATGCGCATGACCACCATCAATCAAGTGGTCAGGAAGGGGAGTGTTTGTCATTGAAGTGTCCTTCGGGGAGCAGTTGGGGGGACTACTTGCTGAGGTTGGCCAGGCGTTCGGGGCTCAGGAGTTCCTGGAGCTGGGCGTCGGTGAGGAGCCCGTGTTCCAGGACGAGCTCGGCCACGCCCTTGCCGGTGGCAAGTGCTTCCTGCGCGATGGCGGTGGCGGTGGCGTAGCCGAGGTGGGGATTCAATGCGGTGACCAGGCCGATGGACTGCTCCACGGTGCGGCGCAGGTGGTCGGTGTTGGCAGTGATTCCACTGATGCAGCGGGCCGTGAGGGTGCGGCAGGCTGCCTCGAGGTGGGAGATGCTCTTGTGGAGGCTGTGGACGATGATCGGTTCGAAGGCGTTGAGCTGCAGTTGCCCGGCTTCGGCGGCCATGGTGATGGTGACGTCATTGCCGATGACCTCGTAAGCCACCTGGGAAACCACTTCCGGGATGACCGGGTTGATCTTGCCGGGCATGATGGAGGACCCGGACTGGACGGCCGGCAGGTTGATTTCGCCGAAACCGGCACGGGGGCCGGAGGAGAGCAGGCGGAGGTCGTTGCAGATCTTGGACAGTTTCACTGCCACGCGCTTGAGGACGCCGGAGAGGTGCACGAACGCGCCCACGTCCTGGGTGGCTTCGATGAGGTCGACGGCGGTGACCAGCGGCAGTCCGGTGATTTCCGCCAGGTGCCGGCAGGCTGTGTCGGCGTAGCCGGCAGGGGCGTTCAGGCCGGTGCCGATGGCGGTGGCGCCGAGGTTGATCTCGTGGATCAGCAGTTCGGCTTCCGCCAGGCGCAGCCGGTCCTCACCGATGGTGACGGCGTAGCTGCCGAACTCCTGGCCCAGGGTCATGGGTACGGCGTCCTGCAGCTGGGTACGGCCCATCTTTACCACGGTGCGGAACTCCATGGCTTTGGCCGCGCAGGCATCCTCAAGTTCTTCGAGTGCTGCCAGCAGTTCACGGGCGGCGAAGATGGTGCCCAGTTTCACGGCCGTGGGGTACACGTCGTTGGTGGACTGGCTGAGGTTGACGTGGTCGTTGGGGTGCAGGCGCGCATAGTCGCCCTTGGGGTGGCCCAGGATCTCCAGGGCCCGGTTGGCGATGACCTCGTTGGCGTTCATGTTCGACGACGTCCCGGCGCCGCCCTGGACCACGTCCACCACGAACTGGTCGGCAAGGCGTCCGGCCATGACATCCTGGCAGGCCTGCCCGATGGCATCGGCGCGTTCGGCATCCAGCAGGCCCAGCTCGCAGTTGGTGCGGGCGGCGGCCAGTTTCACGGCGGCAAGGCCGCGGACCAGGTGCATGTTGGAGGAGAGCTTCTGCCCGGTGATGGGGAAGTTTTCCACGGCGCGGAGCGTGTGCACGCCCCAGTAGGCGTGGGCAGGCACGTCCCGGTCGCCGAGCAGGTCGTGTTCAGACCGGACCTGGGCGGGTGCGGCGGTTTCGATAGTGGTCATGGTGTCCTTACGGGGCTTCGTTGACGGGTGCGGACGATTGGTCAAGGAAATCGGTGGCCAGGAGCCTGCCCACCTCGCGGCCGCCGCCCATTACCGGGGCGGTGGCGATGCCGGCGAGCCGGTCGGTGTCGACGTCCAGCGCCTCCAGCAGGCGGACGGTGGCGGGCATCCGGGCGCGGTCGCCGCCGTCGGAGATCTTGACGGCCACGGCGGCGCCGGAGGGCAGGCCCACCAGCTGCACGCCCTCAAAGCCGTCCTTGGCCACGGTGCCTGGCAGCAGGCGCATCAATGCGGTGACGTCGCGGCCTTCGCCGGCCACCATCTCGGGGTGCTGCTGCATGGCGAGCCCGACGACGGCTTCCGGGCTGCCGTCGTCGTCCGCCGCAGCCTTGGCAATCCGGGCGAAGGCGCGGGCCATGCCGCCCAGTGTGAGGGCGAACAAGGGGGTGCCGCAGCCGTCCGTGCTCACGGCGGCCGGCTCTTCGCCGGTCAGGTCGGTGACTGTTTGCGCCACGAGCCGCTGCAGCGGGTGGGATGGGTCCAGGTAACCCTGCACAGGCCAGCCGTTGATCTTGCACGTTGCTACCATGGCGGCGTGTTTGCCCGAGCAGTTCTGGGTGATGCGGGTGGCGCTGCCGCCGCCGCGCAGCCAGTCTTCCCGCTCAGCGGTGCCGTAAGGGAGGTCGGTGCTGTTGTCCAGGTCCGTGGGGGCCAGTCCGTGCAGTTCGAGGATCCGGAGCGAACCGTCGCGGTGTGCTGCCGCGCCCGAATGGCTTGCGGCGGCCAGTGCCAGGAGGTCTGACGGGAGTTCAAGGCCTGCGCGGACCATGGCCACCGCCTGGAGGGGCTTAAGAGCCGACCGGGGGTAGAACGGTGCCACGGGATCGCCGGCGGACGCCGCCATTGAACCGTCAGCCGCGAGGGCAACCGCGGAACCGTAGTGGACACTCTCCACCAGGCCGTCGCGGATGGCGGCGACCAGTGGGGCGTGCTGCGGAAGGGTCACCCCGGCCGGGGCAGCGGTGTGGGCAGCAGAAAAAACGGGGGAGGGCATGGGGTCCTTGGGAAGGTTGGTTGGATCTTGCTAGCTGTTGAGGATGGAGTCCAGGGCTACGCCCACGGCTTCGAGATGGTGGGCCATGGCGGCGCGGGCTTTTTCCGCGGAGCCGGTTTCGATGGCGGCAAGGATTTCCTGGTGCTCGATGTCTGAAGCGTGCTGGCGGTCTGCCACCATGTTCAGGGTCTCGGATTGGTGCGCCAGTGCGTCCCGGATGTCAGCCACGACGCTTGCGAACACCTTGTTGCCGCTGGCGCGGGCAATGGTGGCGTGGAAGCTGGAGTCCAGGGCCACCCACGATTCCAGGTCGGTTTCGGTGGCCATGGCCCCCATGATGTGGCGGAGGGTATCGAGTTCTTCTTCCGTGCGCCGCTCTGCGGCAAGTCCGGCAGCGGGGATTTCGATGTGGGGGCGTGCTTCGGTAAGGTCGCGGGCGGAGTACTGGCCCAGGGTGAGGTCATTGGCGACCTTGTTGGCGATGACGAACGTGCCCTTGCCGGTGCGGGTGACCGTCATGCCCAGGGCGGTGCACGAGCGGAGGGCCTCCCGGATCACCGAGCGGCTAACTCCATATTGCTGGGAGAGCGTGGCCTCTGAGCTGAGTTTGCTGCCAACCGGGATGCTGCCGGACTCGATGTCTCCGCGGATGGCGTTGAACACCGCCTCGGCAGCGCTTAGCCGGGCAAGGGGACGGAATGCAGGCTGTCCTGCTGTCCGGCTGTCTGACAGGTTCACGCCTTAAATATGGCACTGGTCACAGTCGCTGTCAAACCCTCCTCAGGAATTTGGGGCACTGTTTCGGCGTTGGCTGGCCGGGCGCCGCTGCTGCCGCCGCCGCCGTCGTGAGCGGAAGTGCCAGACCGCAAATGCCACCACTGCCACTGCGGCGATCACGATGGCGAGTTCCTGGCCCACCGCCTTGGCGACGGCCTCGTAGGAGTTGCCGGCCAGGAAGCCCAGAAGGACGAAGCCGATGCCCCAGACCAGGCCCCCGGCTGCGTTGTAGGCAAAGAACCTGCGGTAGGGCATGCGGGACGTGCCTGCCAGGGCGGGCATGACGGCGCGGAAGAAGGCAGTGAAGCGGCCAAGGAACACGGCGGAGCCACCTCTGCGACGCAGGAGGTCCTGGGCGTTTTCCAGCTTCGAAGCATGGCGGGCGAGGACCCTGGTTTTCACGAGGCGGCTGCCCAGGTGCTTGCCCACCTCGTAGCCGACAGTGTCGCCAATAATGGCTGCGGCCACCACCAAGGCCATCATGAGGCCCAGCTGCACTTCGCCCCGGCTGGCCACCACTCCGCCCAGGACAGCTGCGGTTTCACCGGGGATGACGAAGCCGACGAAGAGGGCGTCCTCGGCAAACACGAGGCAGAAGACGGCGATATACGCCACCAGCGGGCTGACGTTCAGGAGGCTGTCAATGAAGCCCGACATGGCAGCGGGTCAGGCCAGGGGCGCCGGGACGGGGCCGAGTTTCGCCAGGAATGGCATGCGGGCCAGCACGGCAAGGCCGAACCGGTTCCACAATCCCGTGACGAACACCGCGCCCGTGGCCGCTGTGAGGAAGGACGCCGTGACGTCCGTGGGGTAGTGCACGCCGAGGTAGACGCGCGAGAATGCGACCGAAGCGCCGATACCAATTCCGAGGATGGCTGCGGGGCGCTGCCACCTGGTGCCGCGGGCCAGCAGGAAGATGGCTATTGCCAGCGCGGAGGCCAGTGCCACGTGGCCACTTGGGAAGCTGTCAGTTCCCGGTTCGGGGACCAGCGGGTTGAACAAGGCGGAGGAGTCCGGCCGGTGCCGGGCTACCAGTACTTTGAACAGCTCGCTGCTCACCCAGGCGCCGGCGGCCACTAGCCCGGTGGCAACCGCGTTCACAGGGCTGCGGCGCGCCAGCAGAAGGAAAAGGCACAGGGCGGTGATCATCAGGACGCCGCCCGCGGGACTGAACACGACGTTGATGAACATTGCCACGGCGGTCAGCGGGGCCGTGTGGTCGTGGCTCAGTTCAGCGTCCACCGACATGTCCGCCGCGGTTAGGGCAGGCGTAAACCGCAGTGCCAGTCCCGCTGCCACAATCAGCACCGCCGCCGTGAGCGGAACGGCGATCCAGTGCCGAAGCTGGGGGAGGACCGCCATGCGCACGGCCGCGGCGTCCGCTTCGGACGCCGCCCCGGGGGAATGGTTGGTACGGGACGTCAAGGGTCTGCCTGGTTCTATCGCCGGTCAGGGTACCTATGAGTATGCACCTGTATGGCTGAAAGAATCCTGGGACCTTACTAGAGGTGCTGGATGCCTGCCCGCTGCATCGCGTCACGGTAAGTTTCGACGCTCTTGGCGAGCAGCTCTTCCTGCTTGGCCTCGGAAACAGCAAAGGCCCTGCCGCCAAGGGCGGAGGCCTTGTAGATTTTGATGCCGCTGTTCTTCAGCGATGAGTGGTAGGTCTTCTCGAACAGAGTCAGGAACGTGGAAGCGTCCGTACCGTGCGCGATGATGGCCGAAACGCGGGAATTGATTTTGAGGAACTGGCGGAACGGGCGGAGACCGTCGGTCTTTTCCTGAACACTCAATGCCGAGGGGCTGCCGCTCTCCCGTACCCAGGGGTAGGCATTCCACGGCATGACGAACCGGGGATCCAGCTCAGCGAGCTCATAGATCTGGGTGGCCCTGCGTGCAGCCTCGTCATCATTGTTGTGCGAGACGAACCCGGATTCGGTCCCTTTGCCGGGGCTCGCCTGGAGGCTGATGATTCTGCACTCGTCTTCGTCGTGGACGGGGTCGATATAGGGGACATTGGAACCGGGCTTCTTTTCCATCAGTTCATCGCAAAGTTGGGTTACCTTCGCGATGTTCGGTTCCTGTAGCAGGGCCTTTTTTTCGTCCCAATCAATCGTCACGATTTCTCCCTTGGCAGCGAGGCGTCCAGAATCAGGCGTCCTATGTCACTCTACGCTTCCCCGGGTGGGGGTGGGCACTCACAATTTTGCGGAGGCCTCCAACTAGCCTCCGCCGGCTGGCAGTTGGCCTAGTGCCGCCCGCGCAGGTGCTGGTTTTGAAGTTCGTCGAGCTGCTCATCTGTTAGGTCATCGAACGCGCCGGCTTCCCTTTTGTCACTGCGCGAGAAGCGGATGAACATGAGGATAATCAACGGCAGGTCCAGGACCTCGCAGATGAACCACAGCAAGTTGCCGGCGAATTGCTGGTCTTGGAGGGCGTCCCGGAACCACCACTGGGGATTCGGAACGGACGTCACATGGTCGAGCACCTGGCCATTGAGGCTCAGCAGGATGCCCGGGACCGCGTCGATCAGCAGTTCGATGAATACGAACATGAATTCAAGGGTCAGGTAGGCGCTGGACCGTTGGAAGTCGGACTCTTCGATGATGGGCAACGCCATCAACATTCCCAGTAGAGGAACTCCAAGGGTGAGCAGTGCGCCAGCCACGGGGTCGGTCCGCAGCGTGAAGAAGGCCGGCGTGAGGAAAGTGGAGAAGAGTGCCAGGCCCAGTAACGGCGCACCGAATGAGTTGCTTACGAATCGAACCGGCCTGCTGGACAGGACTGTGTCCAGGGCCGACCTGCCCTTGGGCGGCAATGCCGCCCGGGCGAGGGTGAGGGGTTTGCCAAGCCCGATCAGCAGGGGGACGACGAACAGCAGCAGGGAAATCTTGATAGTGAATGCCCACCGCTGCTCAGCGCTGTAAACCCCGGTAAAGCCACAGGTGAGAACGATAAAGGAGCCCAAACCCAGGACGTAGAACGCCACAGCCCGCCATGCCGGCCATCGATGACCGCCGTGCGCGGCGGAACGCATTCCCCACCCGTACAGGACGCCGGCCACGGCGACGAAAGCTGCAGCGGCCCAATCGAGTCGCCAGGAGGAAATGAGGATCTCAAGGGGTGGCACGCGCCAAATTGTAGATGGCGTTCCTGAGAGCTGCCTGTCCGTATTCCGGAATGACGGCGCGGTGCGGCGGCAGGCGCTGCCCTTGTTGGACTGCAGGCGCCCGGGGCCATGCTGTTCAATGGATTATGCAGTTCACCAGGAAGGGCCTGAAGGCCGAAGGCTTCGCCGGCTTCCGGCCCATCCGCAGCCTCGAGACAATGCGGATTCCGCAGGGAACAGGCCTGTTTGCGGTCTTGGTGCCGGAAGATTTCCAGGCGCGCTTTCTCACGAAGAGCACCGCCGGCGTCTTCAAGAAGAAGGACCCTTCCCTCTCCGCCGCAGCACTGGCCGCCGAGTGGGTGGATGGCGCGGTTGTCCTATACGTGGGGAAGGCCGGACCCGGAAGCAAGGGTAACCGGGGACTTCGGCGCCAGATCCAGGAGTTCGTTGACTTCGGGCAGGGGAAGCCTCCAGGCCACTGGGACGGGCGGCTCATCTGGCAGCTCGCTGACGCGGGATCGCTGACCATCGCGTGGAAGGAACTCCCGGCCGGCCAACTGAACGGCGCCGAAGCGGGTTGCCACGCTGCCTTCATGGCGGAATTTGGCCGGTTGCCGTTCGCCAACCTGGTGCAGGCCCGCACCAAGGCGGGTGGCTGACGCCTGCGGCAGGTCAGCTACGCAGATCCCCGCAGCCGATCCATCTCGCGCCGGTCCTTCTTCGTCGGGCGCCCGGCGCCCCGGTCGCGCTGCGGCAAGCCAAGCGCCGGGAGTACGGGGCGCGGGGGAGTGTGGTCGGTGAAGCAGTGCGACGCCGCCTCAGCCCCCACGCGTTTGGCTATGAGCCGGCGCACCTCAAGGGTGCGCTCGTACCCGGGCATCCGGACGGTGACGGTGTCGCCCGTGACCAGCGTCGCCGACGCTTTCGAGGGGCTGCCGTTAAGGCGGACATGCCCGGCGCGGCAGGCTGCCGTGGCGGCAGAACGTGTCTTGTAGGCGCGCACTGCCCACAGCCACGCATCTATTCGGACACTGGCGGGAGCGGATGGGAGGCTGGTCATGATTGGCACCGAGTATAGCCCCAGGGGGTGCCGCCCCGGGAAGCAGGTCCAGCTTCACTCCACCGCCACGCTGACGCGCTGCACTATGTTGTTGCCCATCCCCTGGTAGTTCCAGGCCTGCTCCAGTGGCTGGCTGGCGCCGGTAATGTCCGTGGCCCGGCACGCCAGGACATGTTCGCCGGGGTCCGCGACCCACGGAAGGCTCCACTTCCGCCACGCGTAACCGCCCACCGGCTTATCCAGGTGGGCCGGCAGCCAGGTGCCGTCAATCCCCACCTCGACGGCGGTCACGGCACCTCCGCCGGACCACGCGCGGCCTTCCAGCATCACCGGGCCAGCGCGGAGGAACCGCTTCCGGGTGAAGAAGTCCGGAACACCCGGCGGGACCATCAACGAACGCACCCTGATCCGCGAAACCGGGGTGCCGGCGTCGTCCGCGGTGTCCTGGTAGCGGTAGGCCACCTTCTGCTGGAACCCGGCGAACGGCGCCCTGGCCACCTCGATGGAGGCGAGCCACTTGACGCTGGCCATCCCGTACCAGCCCGGGACCACCAGCCGCAGTGGGTAGCCATGCTGCGGCGGCAGGTCGGCGCCGTTCATTTTGTAGGCAAGGACGACGTCGGGACGCAAGGCCTCGCAGACCGGCAGGCTGCGTGCGTAGCGCTGGGAGACGCCGCCCTGGAAGCCGGCATCGGCCCCGGTGAAGACCACTTCCACAGCGTCCGGCAACACTCCGGCCTTGCCGAGGAGATAGGCCAGCGGCACCCCGGTCCAGTGCGCGGTGCCCACCGCTTCCATGACCCAGGGCTGGCTGACGGGCCGCGGTTCAAGGAGCGACCTGCCATTGCCCGCGCATTCGAGGGTTACCGGCACAGTGATTGCCGGGTCCCTGCGGAGCGCGGCCATGCTCAGTTCAAGGGCGCGTTCCACCGCACCCCCGATCCGCAGGTGCCAGGACGAGGCGTCGACGTCGGGAATATCGAAGTGCGTGAGCACGTAGTGTAGCCCGGGCGGCGTGACCTCGCGGCGGAGCGCCTCCAGCGGCATCGAATGGTTGCGGGCTGCGAGCTGCAGTTCCTCCCGGGTGAGCGGGCCAGCCGTAGGCTCCGTGGCGGTGGCACGGACCGGCGCCGGCTCCTGCCGGGTGGACTGCTGGTTGCTGGACTTCATGGCGGTGCGATTCTGCTCGGCGGACTGAGTCCCCCCGCCACAGGTCTACGCCGGGCCCAGCCGCCCGTCAACGAAATTAACCGGGTTACAGCACCGGCCGCGTCAGGGATTCAGCCAGGCTGATGGGGTCCTGCCCGGTCAGCCCATGCACGTCCGGCGAAAGTCCCGCCATTTCGCCGGCGGCCATGGCCGTGTAGGTGCTGACCCACGCGTCCAGCTGCCATTGCGGGGCGCCATAGGAGGCCCGCGACGCGTACGCCTCCTCCACCGACTCCGCGTGGTAGCGCACCTGCCGCCCCGTGCCGGTGCTCAGCACCTCGGCAGCCCCGGCCATGCTCAGTTCCTCCGGGCCGGTCAGGTTGTACGTCTTGCCCTTATGGATGGCAGGATCCCGCAGCACGGCGTGCGCGGAGCGGGCAACGTCCTCCCGGGCCACGCCGGAAAAGACGCCGTCCCCGGCAGGCCCGCGGATCACGCCGTCGTCCCCGGTCATCAGCGGCAGGAAATCCAGGTAGAAGTTGTCGCGCAGGAAGGTGTACTCCATGCCGGACGCCTTGATCCGCTCTTCGGTGGCATAGTGGTCCCGGGCCAGCGTGAAGGTGGCGTCCGGGGCCGCCCCGTAGAAGGACGTGTACACCACGTGCTCCACCCCGGCGGCGGCCGCGGCGTCCACGAACGCGTAATGCTGCTGCAGGCGGTCTTCGGCCTCCGCGGCAGAGACCATGAACAGCACCTTCGCCCCGGCCAGCGCCTGCCGGGAGGCGGCGCCGTCCCCGTAGGAACACACCACCGGATGCGCGTCCTCCAGTTGCGGTGCCCGCGCGGCGTCCCGGACCAGCAGGCGCTGGGCGAAACCGGACCCGGCAAGCTGCCGTGCCAGCATTCCGCCCAGGCCTCCGGTGGACCCGGTGACGGCGAGGCCCGGCAGTTCCGACGGGGACGCCACTTAGGCCTCCCGGGTGGCCGGCGACTTGGTCTGCGCCGGGTCGCGTTCGGCGAGGCCTCCGACGGCGTCGTCAATCCTCTTAAGGACCTCCGCCTCCAGCTTCACTCCGGCGGCGCCGACGCTGTCGCCTATCTGCTCGGGCCGGGAGGCGCCCACGATGGCGGACGCCACGTTGGGGTTCTGCAGCACCCAGGCAACGGCCAGCTGCGGCATGGTGAGGCCAGCCTCCTGGGCAATCGGCTTCAGTTCCTGCACGGCGGCCAGGACGTCGTCGCGCATCCACCGCTGGATCATTTTGGCGCCGCCCTTTTCATCCGTGGCCCGGCTGCCTTCGGGGGCGGGCTGGCCGGGCAGGTACTTGCCGCTCAGGACACCCTGGGCCATGGGTGACCAGACAATCTGGGACACGCCCAGCTCTTCCGACGCCGGAACCACCTCGGCCTCGATCACGCGCCAGAGCATGGAGTACTGCGGCTGGTTGGAGATGAGCTGGAAACCCAGTTCCTTGGACAGCTTGTGGCCCTCGCGGAGCTGCCCGGCAGTCCACTCGCTCACCCCGATGTACAGCGCCTTGCCCTGCCGGACAATGTCCGCGAACGCCTGCATGGTCTCTTCCAGCGGCGTTTCGAAGTCGTACCGGTGGGCCTGGTAAAGGTCCACATAGTCCGTTTGCAGCCGGCGCAGCGATCCGTTGATGGATTCCATGATGTGCTTGCGGGACAGGCCAAGATCGTTCTTGCCCTTGGGGCCGGTGGGGCCGAAGACCTTGGTGAAGATTTCCACGGACTCGCGGCGCTCATCCTTGAGTGCGTGGCCCAGGACGGTTTCGGCGGCGGTGTTGGCGTAGACGTCCGCGGTGTCGAAGGTGCTGATGCCGGCGTCGAGCGCCGCGCGCACGCACTGGGTTGCGACGTCGTTTTCCACCTGCGAACCGTGCGTCAGCCAGTTGCCGAAGGTGATTTCCGAGACTTTGAAGCCGCTGTTTCCGAGGTATCTGAATTCCATGGGTTTCACGCTAACCCAGATGGTTGCTCAGGGTAAGGGCTTAGCCATTCTCCTTGGACTGCTCCTTGAGTACCTGCTGGGGACCGGCCAGTGACACAAGGGATCCGGTATCCAGCGGGGGCAGCGGATGCAGCGGCTGGGGCTTCTTGAAGGACCGCGGCATTTCGTGCGGGGGCCGGTGGTTGTGCAGGGCGGACTCCACCAGCGGGGCCACCTCGGACACCTTGTCCGCAGGTACGGCCGGGTCCGGAAGATCCCGCACGGACAGCTTGATTTCCGGCCGTTCGGCCCGCGCCCGGGCTTCGGCGCGCTTATCGGCCTGGGCAACGGCGGAGGCCCAGTCTTCGGCGAGGACCGGCGGTTCGGGGCGGGAGGCGGCAAGCTTTGGGTGGCGTACGACGGCGGTGCCCAGCGACTCCTTCAGCCGGGAGGGTTTCAGCGCGGCCGTGCGTTCCCGGAGAGGCTTGCGGGGCCGGCCCTGCTTGGCAGCGGCGCCGGCAAATCCGGCGGAATCGCGCTTGCCGGGGGCCCGCCCGAACAGGGTCATGAGGATGACCGCAGTGAGGCGGCCCAGGCCGGCAAGGACCAGGGTGATGACGCCGAGCAGGAAGAGGACCAGGAACATCAGGAGGGCCAGGCCCATGGTGCCCAGGAAAGTCAGGTTGAGGACGAGAGTGTCCGGGTGCTCCACGCCATCTCTCCTCTCTGCCTGCATCCTGCGGCCGCTTCCGGTGTACAGCGCCGGCCGCGGACTCCATCTCCACCTTACGGATTTTTGGCCGGCCGTGCCCCGGCACGCGTGGCCCGGTCCCAGGTTGTAGCGAAGCTGTTACCGGATATGACAGCATCACCGGGTGACCGCATCAATAGATTCCGCAAACTGCATATGTCTGTCCGGAGACCCTTACGCGGCCTGCTGTGGCCGGTTCCTTTCCGGCGGGGCGGAGGCCGCCACGGCGGAACAGTTGATGCGTTCCCGATACAGCGCTTTTGCCCTGCTGGACGAGGGCTATTTGCTCCGCACCCACCATCCCTCCACCGCGCCGAAGGCCCTGGACCTGGATGCTGCCATGGAGTGGCGCCGCCTGGACATCGTGGCTGCCTCCGGAGGTGGACCGTTCGACACCGCGGGCACCGTGGAGTTCAAGGCGTACTACCGCCATGGCAGCGAAAGGGGGATCCTGCATGAGAGCAGCAGGTTCGTTCGGGAGGGCGGCCGCTGGCTCTACGTGGACGGCGACATCCTCGCCTGACTACTCCCCGTCGTCGTAATACTCGCTGTCCGGGGTGAAGCCGGCGCGGTCAACTTTCCGGTGGAACCGCATGCCCGCCAGGCCGCCCAGCACAGCGCCCACGAGGGCCACCAGAGCCACCACGATCGCAGCGATGATGCTGGTGGTGGTCAGCTGTCCTTCGTTGATGGGAATGCGGGGGAAGCTGTTCAGGTTGGCCAGGACATTGAACTGCTGCCCGGCCACGAGTCCCAGGATGGCCACGACGATGGCTGCGATCAGGGCCCAGACCCACACCATGAGTCCCTGCTTGGCGCCGTTGAAGCGGGCCATGCGGCCGGCAACGTAGCCGCCGCAGTAATAGGAAAGGAACAGGATGACCAGCAGGACGATGATCCCTACCAGCCCAACCGTGCCGCTGTTCCGGGCCGCCTGGTTCACGGCCTCGTTGACATCGGTGTTGTTCGCAAGGCCCACGGCTGTCCCGGCTGCTGCCACCAGGGCGGTCAGCAGGACGGCCATGCCGGTGGCGGCCAGCCAGCCAAAGAAGGCGGAGCCAACCTTGATGCCGCCGAACCGCTCTTTCTGGCGCGCCACTGCGGTTTCCCTGTCCGCGAGCGTGGGGTCCACCATGGGAGCCGCTGCGGTGGGGGCGGGCCGGTACTCGCGCTCCGCGCTGGGCGGGGCAGGTTCGTAGGACCGCTCTGCCCTGAGGTCCGCATCCCGGTTCACGGCGCGGCCGCGTTCCCCCGGGCGCACAGGCTCGTTTTCACGGGTTACCGCCGTTTCACGGGCGCGGACTCCCTCCCGGGCGGGCGCCTGGTCCATCGAGCGCGTGGCGGCGTCGCCCGCGCTGTCGTCCCGGTAGCTTCCGCTGCGGGTGGTGTCGTCCTCCCGGGCGCGGCGGGGAGGCAGGTTCTCTGGGTCCGTTGAGCTGCTCATGACTCAACTCAACCACCCGCCCCGGGTGATAGCAAGCGTGCTTACTACTTTGTGACCTGCGGTTTTACCGGTAGTTCCGGTGCAGGTCCTCCTTGGTTGATGCTCCCGGAGAGGCGTCGGCGATCCATGGGCCCGTGCCCTCGGACTGGTCCAGCACCCCTGCCTCCAGCCACGTGTAGTCACCGGCAAGCACTTTTCGCGTCAGTGCGTGGTCGGCGTCGTCCGTGTTCCGCCACAGCTGGTCGAAGTATTCGTCCACCCGGACCCTTGCCTGCTCACAGTAGGCGTCGGCGAGCTCGTAGGCGCTGGCTGCCTTGTCGGGGGACGTCTTCAGGAGCATTTCGGCGCGGGAGCAGCATGCCGTCATCGCGAAGAGCTCCGCACCGATGTCCACCACCCGGCCGAGGAACGCCTGCTTGCGCTCGAGTTTGGCCTGCCACCGGCCCATGCCGTAGAACGTCTGGCGGGCGAGCCGCCGCGACGAACGCTCCACGAACCGAAGGTGCTTGGCCAGCCGGCCGAACTCGCCGTAGGACCGCGGGTCCATCCCGGCGCCCGCCACCAGCTTGGGCAGCCACTTGGCGTAGAAGCCGGAAGCGCCGACGGCGGCCTTCGCTTTGTCGGCCAGGCTCGCATCAAGGGACGCGAGGTCGCCCGCAGCGGCAAGGTGCGCGTCCACCGCTTCCCGCGCGATCAGCAGCCGCATGATTTCGGACGAACCCTCGAAGATCCGGTTGATGCGGAGGTCCCGCAGCTGCTGCTCGGCCGGCACCGCCCGTTCCCCGCGGGCGGCCAGCGACGCGGCCGTTTCGAATCCGCGGCCGCCCCGGATCTGGACCAGTTCATCGGCTATCCGGCAGCTGATTTCCGTGGCCCAAAGTTTTGCGAGCGCGGCCTCGATGCGGACGTCCTTCTGCCCCGCATCGGCAAGTTCCGCCGACAGTTCAAACACGGCGTCCAGGGCAAAGGCCGAGGCCGCGATGAACGCAATCTTCTTGCCCACGGCCTCGTGTTCACCCACGGGCCTGCCCCACTGGGTGCGGGCATTGGACCACTCGCGGGCAATCTTCAGGCTCCACCGTCCCGATGCCACGCACAGCGCGGGCAGGGCCAGGCGGCCGGTGTTGAGCGTGGTCAGTGCGATCTTCAGGCCCTGGCCCTCGCGCCCGAGCCGGTTGGCGGCGGGCACCCGGACCTGGTGGAAGCGGGTCACCCCGTTCTCGATCCCGCGCAGGCCCATGAAGGCGTTGCGGTTTTCCACCGTGATACCCGGCGAGTCCATCTCCACCACGAACGCGCTGATGCCGCCCTTGTGCCGGGTGCCGTCCGGGTCGGTGTGCGCCGGGACCACCGCCATGACCACCACCAGTTCGGCGATCACCCCGTTGGTGGTCCACAGTTTCACGCCGTCCAAAAGGTACGCGTCGCCGTCGTCCGTGGGGGTTGCCGTGCTGCCCATCCGGGCGGGGTCGCTGCCCACGTCCGGTTCGGTGAGGAGGAAGGCAGTGACGGCACCGGCGGCACACCGTGGCAGGTACTCACGCTTCTGTTCGGGCGTCCCAAAGACCTTCACGGGCTCGGGCACGCCGATTGACTGGTGGGCGGAAATCAGGGCGCCCAGGCTGGGGTGCACGCTGCCGAGCAGGGCAAGGGCCCGTCCGTAGTACACCAGCGAGAGGCCCAGGCCGCCGTATTCCTCCGGGATCTTCATGCCAAAGACGCCGAGGTCCGCCAGGTCCTTGATGTATTCGTCCGGAATCTTCGCGTACCGCTCGATAACCCGCCCGGACATGGTCCGGGCGAAGTCGGTCAGGCGGGCCATGAACTCCTCGCCCTTTTGGACGGAAGCTGGGTCAGCGGCCGGCCACGGGTGGACCAGGTCCAGATCGAAACTGCCCAGGTAGAGGCCCTTGGCGAAGCTGGGACGGTCCCAGCCTGACTCCCGGGCGGCCTCGGCGACGGCCCGGGCATCTTCGGCGGTGGCGCCGGCGCCGATGTTGCCGGTGGGGACGGGGGTTTCTTCAGCCGGGGCGTCTTTGGCCTGGCTGTCAGTTGCGGAGGTCATGGGTTATCTCCTTGGCCGGATTGGCCGGTGTAGCCATGGATCCGCCGGGTTGGAGAACCCTTCAGCTGTCCCTCAAGATTACCCGCGGGTAGGTTCCGGTGCTAGGGGCCGGTTGGCCCTGGAAGTCCCCCGGAAGCTCGACGGCGGAAGCGCGGTGGACCAGCCTTTCCCACCCTGAATTGATCCCGTGGACCACCGCCATGAGCGTATTGACAACAACTATCCAGGTGAGCTTGCCCGCGCCCAGTACCACCAAGGCCACCAGCCCGGCCGTCAGGACGAATCCGGCCAGGACCGCGCCGAACACCAATGTCCCGATGAAGACCAAAGTGGCTGTTTCCACGGAGCTTAGATCGAACTGCATGTATCCCCCTGCTGCGACATTGCCTGCGAAAGACTGCTGTAGTGAAGACCGGTAGCAGAAGCGTAGGTGGACGGCTGCGGGCGCAGCCAGACCCGGCGCGGACGGCGGCACCTGTTGATATGGGATCGAAACACTACCCACAGGTAGGTCACGAAGCGGTCGCGGCGGCCTGCGTTAACCTTGTAGTTGGCAGTTTTCCGGTCCGGCCATTTCGGACCGCCCCTGCCCAGTCCCCGGAACAGTCCGCAGCCAACAGCCCAAGGAGAGTGTGTGCCCCGCTCCGCCAGGTCATCCGCTGACGCCATCAGCGCCCGGCTCCGGGACCTCGAACTCCTCACCAAGGGTCCCGCGTGGGCCCTGACCCGTTCGGCGCCCTGGGTCATTGCGGTGCTCCAGGCATCCTTTACCCGCACCCGGCCGCAGGTCCCGCTCGAGGAATTCCATGCCGACGTCGACACCTTCCTTGAAGAACTCCGGCGCCAGGACCCCGGGCTGGGTGGAGGGGCCAACGGCAAGGCCTTTGGCGATGAATGGACGCGGCGGCAGTTCCTGACCCGCCGGAACCAGTCAGGCCAGATCGTCTACGAGGCAACTGAGCCGGCAGCCCGCGTGCTCGCCTTCCTGGACAGCCTCTCCAGCGAGCGGTCCACCTTGAACGGTTCCCGCCTGGGCACCCTTCTGGGGGACGTGGAGAAGCTCGCCAACGAGACCAACCCGGACCAGAGCGCCCGGCTGGAAGCCCTCGAAGAGGAAATCGAAGAGCGGCAGCAGCTCATCCAGGACATCAGCACCGGCGAGTTCGACGGCCTGCTCGACGACGACGACGCCGTGGAAGCCGCGGGAAACATCCTGGACCTGGCAGCCAGCCTGCCCGCGGACTACAAGAAGATGCGTGACCGGATCGAGGAACTGGTGGGCGGCCTCCGCAACCAGATCATTGAGGAGTCCCTGACCAAGGGTGCCACCATGGCCCAGGTCCTTGAAGCCGATAAACGGCTGCGCCAGAGCCCCGAAGGCAGGACCTTCCGGTCCTTCACTGCCTTCCTTGAGGATCCGCAGCAGCAGCTCCGCTTCCGGTCCGCGATTGGCGAGGTCCTGAGCCGCCAGTTCGCCGACGACCTCTCACCCGATGACCGGGAAACGCTCAAGAACCTGGTGGCCGAACTCCGCCAGCAGCACAGCCAGATTCAGCGCATCTACGGCAAACTCAGCGAAAGCCTCAACACGTACGTCCAAAGCGACGACTTCCGCCAGTCGGTCAGGCTGCGCCAGGTCCTGCGCGAAGCGGAGCAGGCCATCCGTTCCCTCCCGTACGAGCGGGAACGCCCCGGGCTGGTCCCCGGGCCGGTCCTCTACAACGCCGGCTTCGAGTCCCTGTCCATGGTGAAGCTGTTCGACCCGGACGAGTTCGCGGCACCGCCCCGCCTGGCGGATCCCATCGCCTTCACCGACTCGGACCGGGTGCGCTCGCCGAGGACCGGCAAGGCCAAGCCGGCGGTGGTCCGGGCAGCCATGGCCGGAGCTGCAACCCTTGCCGACGCCTGGCAGCAGCTGCCGCCCGAAGAGCAGCACATCAACTCCATCCGCGCCCTGTTGTCGGAAGCCCTCCACGCCGGGGCGGACTTCAACCGCGGCGCCTGGGACGGACTGGACTTCGAACAAATAGACGGCTCCACCCGCAAGGCCTACCTGCCGGTGGTCACGCTCGCAAAGGATTCAGATGACTGAGGAAAGCACGACGCCGGTAGTTGAGTCCGCGGAAACGCCGGCTGGAGAGCAGCGGCAGGAGGCGGTGGTTGATCAGGCGGACACCCGGTCGGCATCGGGCGCTGGGTACCCCGGACCTGTTTCACCCCGCGACACCTTCGTGGACGGAGCAGCCTTGTTCCCCGGGGACACCGGAGTCCTGTCGATGAAGGTGCGGCAGGCCCTGGTGAAGCTCCTCAAGGGCCCCTACATTGACGGCGGCCGGGACGAAAAGCTGTGGACAGTGCTGCTAGACCACCAGGTGATCCTGCGCAGCCGCCTTTCCGAGCTGTTCCTGACCCTGCAGCTGGACCATGAGCGGAAGATTGCCGTCCTGCGCCCCGTGGATCCGGAGGTGATCGGCGGCAACACCCGGTCCAGCATCCTGCGCCAGCAGCGCGCCCTCAGCCGGGTGGAAACCATCGTGCTGCTCCGGCTGCGCCTGCTGCTGGACCGGCACGTCACTGCCCAGACGGACCCCACCATCACCCGTGAGGAGATCACGGACCTGGTGGCGCATTACCAGCCCGCCGGGCAGCAGGACGCCCTGCGCGACTCGGACGTGGTCACCCGCGCCATCACCAAGCTCCTGGCCCGGCAACTCCTGCTCCCCACCGGTCTGGACGACGTCTACACCATCTCCAACGCCCTGCCCCTGGCCCTGCCGTTCGAAAACATCGGCGACATCCCGGCCCACATTGAGGCCCTGGTAGCGGCTTCGGCCGACGCCACCGGCACAGAAGCAATGCTGGACCTCGACGCCGATTCCCCGGGGAGCGAGGAAGAGGACGGTGCGGGGGACGATGACGCCGGCCCTGGTGACGGACAAGAAGAGGCATCGGCTGCTGAGTCAGACGCGACCAAGACTGAGGTGACCAAGTGACGATCGCGAGCATGCTTCCGTTGGGGGACGTGACCAACCCGGGGCAGATGCGGCTGGCGTTGGTGCAGGTGGTCAACTGGGGGACGTTCCATGGGGCGCACACAATGCACGTGGACCGGAACGGGACCCTGCTCACGGGTAACTCGGGCGTGGGCAAGTCCACGCTGTTCGATGCGATGCTGCGGGTGTTCGATGCCCGGCCGAGGTCGAATGAGGCCGCTGCGCAGCGCTCGGGTGCCGTGGAGGACAAGCGGACCACGTTGACGTACATGCGCGGCAAGGTGGGGGACAAGGCCGTGGGCGAGGGCTCGGCGAGTGCGTTCCAGCGCCCGGGTGCCACCTGGTCCGCCGTCGCCCTGACGTTCGACAACGCCGCCGGCACCCGGGTGACGGTCTCGGCGCTGTTCGACCTGCCGAAGAACGGCACCGAGTCCAGCGTGGGCCGGTTCTACCTGATCGACAATGTGCCCCTGGATCTTGAAGCGCTCGAGGGCATCGCGGACAAGCGCTTCACCAAGGGTGCCCTGGAGACGCTCTTCCCGCACGCCCAGGTGTTTGACGTGCACAAGGCGTTCGCGGAGCGGTTCCGGCGGCTGCTGGGGATCAGCTCGGACCAGGCGCTGCCCCTGCTGCGAGTGATCCAGGCAGGAAAGGGCCTTGGCGGCAGCGTCAACACCTTCTTCCGCGACCAGGTCCTGGACGCGCCGGCAACGCTGGCCGCCGCGGACGACGTGGTGGAGGAGTTCAGCAACCTGATGTCCATCCGCCAGCGGCTGGAGGATGTCCGGCAGCAGCGGGACCAGCTGGCCCCTGTCCCCGGGCTGAACCGCGAATACGCGCAGTCGCTGCTGGACGCGAACCGGCTGCGGGAGCTGGTGGGCGGGGAATTCGACGCGTACAAGCAGCAGCTCGCCGTCACGGTGCACCAGAAGACGCTGGTCCGTTTCCGTGAGCTGGCGCAGTCAAAGGCCAAGGAACTGGGTGCCGAGCGTGCGGTCCGCGATGGCCTGGCCAAGGAACTGCGGGAGCTGGAAGCCGACTACAACAACCAGGGCGGCAACGCGATCTCCGCGATCGAGCAGTCGCTGGAAAACGCCCGGGTTGGCCTGAAGCTCCGCCAGCAGGTGGAGGAGGCAGCCCAGCAGGCACTGGCCGACGCCGGCCTGCAGCTTGAGTGGAGCGGCGCCGGCTGGGAGCAGGCGCACGAGCAGGCAGCAGCCCGGTCGGCCGAGCTGAAGGACGACTCGCAGGCCCTGCAGGAGCTCAGGTTTGAGGCGTTCGATGCGCACGCTGCCCGGAAACGCGAGCTGGCCGCGGCTGAGCAGGAACTCGTCTCCCTGAAGACGCGCAAATCCCTGCTGCCGCCGTCGAGCATCGAAAACCGCGCCGCCATAGCCGCCGCAACCGGCATCCCCGAGGACCGCATGCCCTTCGCCGGTGAGCTCATGGATCTCGCCGAGGGGGAGGAACGGTGGCGCCCCGCCGCTGAACGCGCACTCCGCAACCTGGCCACCACCCTGTTGGTTCCCGGCGAGCACTTCGGCGCCGTGACCCGCTACCTCAACGACCACAACGTCCGCGGCGCGCTGCGGGCCGTGGACGTCTCCAAGCCGCTCGCCGGCGGCGCGCTCGCCGTGGAGGACGCACGCGACGGCGACCTGCTCACCAAGCTGGACATCCTTGCCTCGGGTGCGGCTGCTGAGGCGGGGGAATGGGTCCGCGAGCGGATCGCCCTCGATTTCGCATACCCCTGCGTGGAGGACCCTGACGAACTGGCTGCACTGGACAAGGGCCTCAGCCTGGGCGGCGTGGTCAAGCGCAACCGGCACACGGTGGAGAAGGACGACCGCTTCACCAGCCGCCAGGATTACGTCCTGGGCTTCGACAATGCGGCCAAGCTGGAGCTCGTGGCCGGGCAGGTGGAGGACCTCCGGCAGGAGGTGGCCAAGGCCGCCGAACTGGCGCAGAGCCGCGAGGACTCGCACCAGGGCATGAGCCGGCAGCTTGACGCCCTGCGCCGGATCGCCGAAGACGACCGTCCGTGGAAACAAGTGTCTGCCGCGGTCGCCGCCGATGAGCTGGTGCGGATCGAGCAGCGGCTCAAGGACGCCCTTGCTGCCCAGGCGGACCTGGAGCCGCTCCGCGCCAGCATCGAGGAAGTCCGGCACAAGCACCAGTCCAGCACCGAGTCCGCCGCCGTCCTGCAAAGCGAATACAAGGCACTCGACCGCCAGCTGACGGCTGCCGATACCCTGCTGGAAGCTGCGCGCGACCGCCTGGCCCAGGCACCGCCGTCGGACGCCACCGTCAAAGCCCTGGAACCCTACTTCGCCGACTTCGGCGACATTACGGAAATGCACGAGCTGGACAACCTGGCCAACCGGGTCCGGACCGCGCTGCTGGGCGAACTGCACTCCGCGGAGTCGCGGGGACAGGCGACGGCCGAGCGGCTCACCCGCATTTTTGAAGGCTTCGTGCGCGAGTGGGGCAGTGCCATCTCGGCCGACCACGGCACCAGCGTCGGCGCCGCGAGCGAGTTCGAGGCGCGCTACCACGCGATCATTAACGACGGCCTGCCCGCGCAGGAGGCGGAGTTCCGCCAGTTCTTCAACCAGCGCACGCACGAGTCCTTCAGCACCCTGCTGCACCTGCTGGACGAGGAACGCCGCTCCATCACCAGCCGCATCCTGCCCCTGAACGGCATCCTCTCGCAGGTGAACTTCCACGAGGGCAGCTTCCTGGAACTGGACATCAAGCAGACGCTGCCGCCCACGGCCAAGCAGTTCAAGGACGCTATCCAGAACGCCCTGAAGGCGCGGCACACGCGGCCGGTGAAGCCGGAGGCCGGCCGGGCGGAGGGCTCCGGCGCCGAAGGGGACGACGACGGCGAGCTCACCGCCCGCTACAAGTCCCTGGAAACCCTGGTCAAGCGGCTCGGTTCCCAGGCACCCGAGGACCGGCGCTGGCGTGCCGAGGTACTGGACGTCCGCGGGCACCTGTTCATCCAGTGCAAGGAGCACCGGGAAGTCACCGGTCCGCGGGGCGGCAAGAAGACCGAAGTGTTCATGCACGCTGACACCGGTTCGATGTCCGGTGGCGAGCGGCAGCGGTTCACCGCCTTCATCATGGCCGCGGCCCTGAGCTACCAGCTGGGCATCGCCGAGCAGGGCTTCACCACCTACGGCACCGTGATGATGGACGAGGCTTTCGTGCTCGCGTCGGAGGAGTTCGCCGGCGCCGGAATCAAGGCGCTGCACGAATTCGGATTCCAGCTGCTGCTCGCGGCTCCGGAGAACGTGATCGACCTGTCCCGCCACCTGGGCTCGGTCACCGAAATCCTCCGGGACCGGCGCACCAACCGCTCCGGAGTCCTCACAGCGCCGGTGATCCGTCCCCGGCCGGGGGAGGAAGGCGCCTGGCGGTCGGAAGCGAACCCGGTGGACATCGTGCTGCGCTGAGAAAGCCGGGCAATATAACAAATAGGTGGAATTATTGTGCGGGCAATGGTGGCCGGTGTTTTCGTTGTGCCACTCTGGGATGACCAACCACACCTCGCCTGAAGAAATCCCATAGGTACTGCGGGATGCTGGGTCCGCGCTGTTCCCCAAGAGAACGATGGCGTCCTCTTGAAAGGCACTTCCATGCGTGTCCTGCAAGGTGCACCGCCGGCGCTTGCTGCCGTCCTGCTCTCCCTCGCGGCTTGTGCGGAGGGGACCCCGGCGAATGGCGGTTCATCCCCGGCGTCCGCCGCCAGTTCCACAGTGGCCCCGGACCCGGGTCGGGCAATAGTTCCCGCGGCTACCTCTTCTCCGGTTCCCGCAGGGCCGGAAGCTTTCACCTTTCCCGATGGCCGGCTGTCCTTCAGCCATCCGGCGGACTGGACGGTGGAGCTTTTCGAGCCGTCGAAAACTCCGTATGTGGGAACGGCTACGGTTCACGATACCGGAGGAAGCAGCCGCATCAACATCTACTACGGCCAAATCGCCGATGTCGTCGCCGGCTCTGCCACCCGGACCGTCATCGAAACAGACCCTGTCCTGGGCCTCCGGGACCATTCTGTTCCCACGCCGCATGCGTCGTTCTTTGTGGACCGCAGTGAAGGCGCCCCAAGATACCGCATGGAACTCACGGCTGGATTGCCTGTTTCCCCGGACGGACAGGTGCGGGAAGGTCCGGTGCTGCTTGGCGGCCGGGTCTTGAGCGCGGATGTCCTGTTCGACGCGCAGCCGTTCGCCAGCGATGACGCGGCGAAGGCCTGGTACTGGGGCGCCGAAGGCCAGGCGTTGAAGGCTGTACTGATGAGCTTCTCCTACCGCTGACCGGCAGGCCGGGAAGTCCCGTTCACGGCCGTGAACGGGGCTTCGCCTGCCTGCTTCGCCCGACGTTCTACTTGGCCTGAACGCGCGCCAGGAACTGCGCCGTGCGGTCCTGAAGCCCCTGGATCTGGCGTTCCACCACGGCGGCGGGATCTGGATTGATCTCATTGACAGGCGGCTCCCTGCGGACGTTGCCGCAGCACACGAAGTCGGCGCAGATCAGGGTGCCGACGGTATTGCCGTTCCGCCCCGACTGGCCCGCCCGCTTGGCGACCCACAACAGCACGTCCTCCTTGGACAACACATCCCGGCAGAGCTCACACAGCACCGACCGGTTCTTCTTGGCCCCTCCTTCGGGTGCCCGGAGCATGATCCCGGTGAGGCCCTTTTGCCCCGGGACCACGAGGTAACCGCGCAGCGGCATCTTCTCGTCCCGCCAGCCCAGGAACTCCAGGCCGTCCCAGTCGAGCGAGTCGAAGTTTTTGGGCAGGGTGAGCTTTGCAGCTTCCGAGCGGCTGGCGTTGACGAAGGATAAACGGATCTGCTGGGACGTGACTGATTGCATGGCTGAAACTTTCGTGAAGGTGGGCGGCCCGGAGCCGGGCCAGGGGTAACGGGGGAGTCAGTCAGTCTCCGCGGTGCAGGCCAAAGCGGCCACCCCGCTCTCCACGGCAGCGGCGGCCCGATTGGCCCTCTGCGTGCGCATCGTTCCCGTTGTCCTTTTCCTGTTCAGCCGTCCGGTGTCTCAAAAGCCGGACCAGCAAGGGCCATCCTGCCAAAGGATGCGGGTCCTGTCCAAGCGGTCGGCCGCAGAATGTGGTTTTCGTCACGATGCTGGATTAGGTGACAAAAGTGTTGCGTAATGCAGATTTACATAGGTTAGCCTTACTTAAGTTTTGATCAGTCCGATTCAAGGAGCCCCGTGTCGTTCCCCCTCTTTCCCGGCCCAGTGCCCACCCGCCGCACGCTGTTTTCCTCAGCCGGAAAGGCTGCCTCAGTGCTGGCCGCGGCGGCCCTCACGCTGTCGGCGTGCAGCACAGGTCCCGCCACCACCGTTGCGGATGCCGGCAGTTCCAGCAGCAGCACCGCGTTCCCCGTCACCATCGAGCACGTGTACGGCAGTACCACCATCGAGAAGCAGCCCACCCGGGTTGCCACCGTTTCCTGGGTTAACGACGACGTCGCCATCGCGCTGGGCGTGGTTCCGGTGGGCGTCCCCAGGAACGAGTGGGGCGGCAATGACAAGGGCTCCACCCCCTGGAAGGACGCCGCGCTGGAAAAACTGGGCGCCGGCTTCGGTTCGGCCAAGGCTCCCGCCCAGTACTCGGAAGCGGACGGGATCAACTTCACGGAGATTGCCAAGCTCAGCCCGGACGTCATCCTCGCCGCCTACTCGGGCCTGACGGAAGAGGACTACAGGAAACTCAGCGAAATTGCCCCCGTGGTGGCCCACCCGGGCGTCGCCTACGGAACCTCCTGGCAGGACGCCACCACCACCATCGGCAAGGCCCTGGGCAAGGACGCCGAAGCGGCCACACTGGTTTCCGACACCGAATCGACGGTCAAGGACAAGGTGGCCCAGTACCCGCAGATCCAAGGCAAGAGCTTCATCTACGGCAACCTGGAGCCCGCCAAGGGCGACGGCGTGAACGTCTACACCGCCAACGACAACCGCCCCCGCTTCCTCAGCGAGATCGGCATGACCCTCGCCCCGGTGGTGGCGGACAACTCCAAGGGCTCCAAGGAGTTCTACATTCCGTGGTCCGCCGAAAAAGCCAATGAACTGCAGTCGGACATCTTCGTCACCTGGGTTCCGGATGCCTCCACAACCGACGCCATCAAGGCGGACCCGCTCCTCGGCCAGATCCCGGCCATCAAGAATGGTGCCCTGGTGGCCGATTCGGACAACATGCTGACCCTTTCCATCTCGGCATCGTCGCCGCTGAGCCTGCCGTGGTCCCTGGAGACGTTCCTCCCGCAGCTTGCCACAGCAGCGGACGCAGTGAAGTAGGCGCACCTCCATGAGTACGACGACGGCGCCTCCGGCAGCGGACAACGGCACCCAGGTGCCGGTCACGGCAGCCCCGGGCACCCTCCGGGGTGATGCTCGGGGAAGGAAACCTGCTGCCTGGCTGCTGGCCGCCGTCGTCGTTTTGGTCCTCCTGGCCGGCACATCGCTGGCCGTGGGCGCCCGTGACGTTCCCCTCGGCACTGTGTGGCAGGCGCTCACAGCGTTCGATCCCGCAAACGGGGACCATGCCGTGGTGCACGCCCGTATCCCGCGGACCGTCCTGGGCCTGCTGGCCGGCGGTGCGCTGGGCCTGGCCGGTGCGGCGATGCAGGGTGTTGCCCGCAATCCCCTGGCCGATCCCGGCATCATCGGTGTCAACGCCGGGGCTGCCCTGGCGGTAGTGGCCGGAATCTACCTGTTCGGCGTCACCACCTTCACCGGCTACATCTGGTTCGCGTTCACCGGGGCCGCCGCGGCCGCCGTCGTGGTGTACCTCATCGCCTCGCTGGGCCGGGAGGGTGCAACGCCGGTGAAGCTCGCGCTGGCGGGAGCAGCATTGAGCGCCGGGCTGTCATCGCTCATGAACGTCATTCTGGTCTCCAGCCAGGACACCCTCGACCGGTTCCGCTTCTGGCAGGTGGGCGGCATCGCGGGCCGTGACTGGCCGGTACTCCTGCCGGGTTTGCCGTTCCTGGCGGCCGGTGCGCTGGTTGTGCTGCTGGCCGGGCGGACCCTCAACAGCCTTGCCCTGGGGGACGACGTTGCCCGCGGGCTGGGCCAACGGGTCGGGCTGTCCCGCGCCGTGGTGGCCCTGGGGGTGGTCCTGCTGTGCGGCACGGCCACCGCGCTGGCGGGGCCCATCGGGTTCGTCGGCCTGGTCATCCCGCACGCCGTCCGCTTCCTCACCGGCCCGGACTACCGCTGGATCCTGCCGTTGTCCCTGGTGGCCGCTCCGGTGCTGCTGCTGGGCGCGGACATCGTTGGCCGGGTGGTGCTGCTTCCCGGTGAAATCCCGGCGGGCATCATGACCGCCCTGGTCGGCGCCCCCGTGTTCGTGTGGCTGGTCCGCCGCGGGAAAGGGGCAGGCCTGTGACCGGCGTTGCGCTATCAGATATGGCTGCCAAAACCGGTCCCAAGGGGCCAGAAGTGATGGAGCAGCGCGGGGGACGGGGGCGACTGCACCGGACCGCGGTGCTGGCTGCCGCCGTCGTGATCCTGTTCTTCGCGTCCGTCCTGCTGGGCAGCTACACGGTGACCATTTCGGATTTCTTCACCATCGTCATCAACCACCTCACCGGCGGCGCGAAGATTCCGGGAGCCAGCTTCATCGTGATGGAGAACAAACTTCCCCGCGCGGTCATCGGCACCCTGATCGGGATCGCGTTCGGCCTGGCCGGCGCCCTGTTCCAGACCATGCTGCGGAACCCCCTTGCCAGCCCCGACGTTATTGGCATCAGCTCGGGGGCCAGTGCGGCGGCGGTTGTTGCGATCGTTGTTTTCGGCGTATCCGGTGCCGCTGTGTCCGCGGCGGCGCTGGCGGGTGCCCTGGCCGTGGCGGCCCTGATTTACGTGATCTCCCGCGGCGCCCGCCGAACCGGCAGGGGAACCGCTGCCGGAAACAGGCTGGTCCTGGCCGGTGTGGGGACCGCGGCAGCCCTCCAGGCCGTGGTCAGCTTCCTCATGACCCGGGCCGACATCCGCACCGCCGCCGACGCCCTGGTCTGGCTGAACGGATCCCTGAACTCCGCCAACTGGGACCGCGCCGGGATCCTCTTCCTGGCGCTCGCCGCCCTGGTTCCCGCCACCGGGCTTATCGCCGGGCCGCTGCGAATCCTGGAACTGGGGGATGACGCAGCGGCCGGGCTGGGCGTCCGGGTCAACACCGCGCGCCTGGCACTGGTGGTCGTCGCGGTATCGCTGGCAGCAGTGGCGACGGCGGCTGCCGGACCGGTCTCGTTCGTCGCCTTCCTGGCCGGTCCCATCGCCCGCCGCTTCACAGGCAAAGCCAGCCTGCCGGCGTCGGCCATGGTGGGCGCCCTGATTGTCCTGGCGGCCGACTACTTCGCCGCCAACCTGGCCCCCTTGTTTTTGGGCGGCACAGTGCTCCCGGTGGGCGTGGTCACCGGCGCGCTCGGCGCCCCGTTCCTGCTGTGGCTCCTGGTCACGGCCAACCGAAAGGATGCCTGACGTGGCAGTTCTCCAAGCCAAGGACCTGACCCTCAGCTACCACCAGCGCTGCGTGGTGGACGGCCTCAGCGTCCGGATTCCCGAAGGTAGGGTGACCATGATCGTGGGCGCCAACGCCTGCGGAAAGTCGACCCTGCTCCGAGGCCTGTCCCGGCTCCTTAAACCTGAGCGCGGCGCCGTGACCCTGGACGGCAAGGACATCCATTCCCGTCCGGCGCGCGAACTGGCCCGCGCCCTGGGCCTGCTGCCCCAGCACCCCAGCGCCCCGGACGGGATCACCGTCCGCGACCTGGTGGGGCGGGGACGCTACCCGCACCAGGGCTTCTTCCGCAGCTGGAGTGTCAAGGACGACGCCGCGGTGCAGCGCGCGCTGGAAGCCACCGGAACGCTGGAGCTCGCCGGGCGGGACGTGGACGGACTGTCCGGCGGGCAGCGGCAGCGGGCCTGGATCGCCATGGCCCTTGCCCAGGAAACCGACGTCCTGCTGCTGGACGAACCCACCACCTACCTCGACCTGGCCCACCAGGTGGAGGTCCTGGACCTGGTGACGGACCTGAACCGCACGCGCGGCACCACCGTGGCCATTGTCCTGCACGACCTCAACCTGGCCGCCCGCTACGCGGACCACGTCATCGCCATGAAGGACGGCGCCGTCGCAGCCCTGGGCTCCCCGCAGGACGTGGTGACGGAAGACCTGGTCAAAGACGTCTTCGGCCTGGAAAGCCGCGTCATCCCGGACCCCGTCTCCGGTACCCCGCTGATCCTTCCCATCGGCCGGCACCACGCCACAACCACCGAACTGGAGCTCGTTTCATGAAAACCCGGGAAAGCGCCGCCACCCACCAGCCGGCAACCCAGCCGATGAGCCTTGCCTTCGAGGTGACCGTCTCAGCTGTCCAGCAGCTCAGCCCCACGTTCCGCAGGATCACCTTCGGCGGCTACTCCTTGCGTGACTTCGGCGTCCACGGCCACACCCTGGACCTCCGGGTCAAGCTCGTCATCCCGTCACGGGCCCCGGACGGCACGCCGCTGCCGGTCGCCGCCTTCGATACGGCCCACGCCGGCTGGTACCGGGACTGGCTGGCCATGGACCCGGCCGTGCGCGGCTCCATGCGCACCTATACGGTCCGGGAGGCGCGGCTGGACGCGGTGTACCCCGAGATCGACGTCGACTTCGTCATGCACGCCGACGACCACGGGCACGCCGGGCCGGCTGCGGACTGGGCATCCAAGGCCACACCCGGCGACCCGCTCACCATCATCGGCCCGAACAACCGCGCCGCGCATTGCGTCACCGCCGAAACCTACTCCGGTATCGAGTGGCGCCCCGGCATGGCCCAGCGCGTCCTGCTCGCCGGCGACGAAACCGCCGTCCCCGCGATCTCCGCGATCCTCGAAACCCTCCCGCCCTATATAAGCGGACATGCTCTCCTGGAAGTCCCGCAGGCCGGCGACTTCCTGGAACTCAGCTCTCCGGCGGACATCGAAATCACGTGGCTGGCCCGCGGCGCCGCCATCGGACGGTCCCGGCCGCACGGGCAGCTGCTGCAGGAAGCCGTGCGCAAAGCCGTCCCCGTGCCCGCCTGGGTGGGCATCACGGCGGACGACGGGGCCGCCGGGCCTGAGCCGGATGACGTCAACGTGGATGAAGACATCCTGTGGGAGACGCCCGGGCGCCTGGAATCCTCCGTCATCAGCGGCTCCAGGAACCCGCACCTGCCCGCCGGTGCGCTGCCCTTCTACGCCTGGATGGCGGGCGAAGCGGGGGTCATCAAGGAACTGCGGCGCTACCTGGTCCGCGACGTGGGGATCGACCGGAAGCAGGTGGCGTTCATGGGGTACTGGCGGCAGGGCAAAGCCGAAGGCTAGCCCCGGCACCGCCAGGGTCGCGTGCTCAGCTTTGGCGTTTTCCCTGCAAACGCGCCATCAGATCCTGCCGGCATTTCCGGGACGCCCCATCACTTACTGTTCATCCCGGCGTCGTACCTGCTTCTTTTCCTCCCGGTACTTTCGTGCCTGTGCCCTCTGATCCCCTGCTTCCTGACTCCGGGCGGCGGGTGTTTGTTGCCCTCGGGGACTCCTTTACCGAAGGGGTGGGCGACCGGGACGAGCGGCTGCCCAACGGGGTGCGGGGGTGGGCCGACCGGGTGGCCGAGAAACTGGCGAAGGCGCAGCCAGGCTGGAGATACGCCAACCTGGCCATCAGGAGCAAACGGCTGCGGCACATCGTCGACGAGCAGCTGGAACCGGCGCTGGGGATGCGGCCAACGCTCGTCACGCTCTACGCCGGCGGCAACGACATCCTGGACCTTAAGACTGACATGCCCGCGCTCATGGCGGACTATGAGCAGCTGGTGGCAGCGCTGGCAGGCACCGGGGCCACGGTGGTCCTCTTCACCGGCTTCGACGTCAAGGTCTCCGCCCTGCTGGAGCCCCTGAAGAAGCGCAACACCTATTACAACGAGCGGGTCCGGGACATCGCGGGTAAATACGGGGCCGTGCTGGTGGACTACTGGTGCCTGGATGCCTTCCACGACCGGCGGATGTGGGACTCGGACCGGCTCCACATGTCCAAGGCGGGGCACAAATACCTGGCCGGGCAGGTGCTGGACCAGCTGGGCGTGCCGCACAAGATCAAGCCCAAGGACTGGGAACCACCCGCCCGGCCCAGCCTGCGTGAGTGGGAGCGGCGCCAGCGGCGCTGGGTCCACGACTGGGTCCTGCCGCTCTTCGGCCGCAAGCTCCGGGGCGTCACACTGGGGGATACCCTCACCCCGCGCTGGCCACAACCGGTCAAGGTCCCCCGGAAGGGCGGGTTGAAGAAGCTCGCCGCCGGAACGTCCGACGCCGGCAGCATACCTTCGGGAAGCAGCCCGCCTTAGGGTGCGGGCTGGGGCGGGGTGTCCAGCAGGATCTCGTACCCCGGGGCTACCCTGCCGGCGTGGAACTCCATGACTTCGAAGTCGGCAACCCCGTTGGTGTAGAACGGATCCCGGGCCAGGCTTGCATCGAGGGTTTCCCGGTCAGCCTGCGACAGGAGCAGGCCACCGGTGCGCGGGATCTTGCGGCCGGCGGCGATAAACACGCCGTCGTCAAAGGCCTTTTGCAGCCAGCCGATGTGCGCGTCGTTGTGGAAATCGACGATCTCCTGGGGCACGCGGTAGGTGAGGGAGACAACATACATGGGGCAAGCCTACCGGCGCCGCACCAGCTACTTGAAGGATCAATCGTAGAATGGTGACCATGACCGATCCCCGCTGGCTCAACGCTGACGAACGCCGCGCCTGGCTGGCGCTGGTAAGCATCAATACGCTGCTGCCCGCGGCCCTGGACACCAAGCTGCACGCGGCAGGAAAACTGTCCCTCTTCGACTACACGGTCCTGGCCATGCTGTCCGAAGCCGAGGAGCGGTTCCTGCCCATGAGCGAACTCGCCGCCCGCACCAGCGCCTCCCTGTCCCGGCTCTCACACGTGGTGACCAAGCTGCAGAAGCGCGGCTGGGTGGAGCGCCGCCCGCACCCCCACGATGCCCGCGTCACCACCGCGCATCTCACCGAGGAAGGCATGGCCACCATTGTCGGGCTGGCCCCGGCCCACGTGGAGGACGTCCGTGACCTGTTCCTCGATGCGCTGACCGAGCAGGATGTCCTGGACCTGGCCCGGATCGGTGAAAAAGTGGTGGGCCGCCTGGACTCTGACCACTGGATCCTCCGCGAAACCCAGGGCTGACCCGGGAACATCCCGCCGATTGGTTGCTCCCGGCAACGGGTGGCAAACTAACCGCATGGATTTCACTTCCCGGTTCGTGGCCCTCGGCGACTCCTTCACGGAAGGCGTGGGCGACGATGACCCGGGCCGCCCCAACGGAGTCCGGGGCTGGGCAGACCGCGTGGCCGAGCAGCTCGGTGCCGCCGACCCCAATTTCGGCTACGCAAACCTGGCCATCCGCGGCAGGAAACTCCGCCAGATCATGGCTGAACAGGTGGACGCCGCCGTCGCGCTTAATCCCACCCTGGTGAGTATCTACGCCGGTGCCAATGACATCCTCCGCCCGAGAGTGGACATCGATGACCTGCTGGTGGAGTACAACGACGCCGTGGGGAAACTCGCTGCCACCGGCGCCACCGTGGTGATGTTCACGGGTTTTGACGCCCGGGGGTCGAAGGTGTTCAGCACCATGCGCGGCCGCACCGCCATCTACAACGAACTGGTCAGGGGGATCGCCGGGGACCACGGCGCCCTGCTGGTGGACTACTGGCGCTTCAGTGAATATTACGACTGGGGCATGTGGGCCCACGACCGGATGCATATGTCCGCCGCCGGGCACGCGAACATGGCCAAGCGCGTGCTTGAGGTCCTCAAATATGACCACTCCATCGACGTTCCGCCCATGACGCCGGTGCCGGAACTGAGCGGGGCAGACGCCATCCGCGCTAATGCCCAGTGGTTCCGGGAGTACGCCGCGCCGTGGGTGGTCCGCCGCGTCACCGGCAAGTCTTCCGGGGATAACCTGCAGCCCAAGTACGCGCAATTCACGCGGATCTAGGCGCCCTACTCTGTCTGGAACGCCGGCGTAGCCAGCATGGAGCCGTCCGCGCGGATGGCCAGTACGGCCACATCCCATTGGTCCGCAACCTGGTCCAGCATCCGTGTCCCGCCGGCAACGATGGTCGTGGCCAGGACGTCGGCGGTGACGATGTCGGCGGCAGCAACGGTGACCTGGACAAACCCGTCGGTATGAGCGCCGCTTCCTACCCGCCAGATGTGTTCCCCGCGTTCGGCGGATCCTGAGGTGGCGATGGCGTGGTGCCGGTTGGTGCCGCCGAGCGCATACCCGGTAATAAGGGTTTGGCGGTCCGCGGGATCCACAACGCCGGCTTTCCAGGGTTCGGCGCTGCCCGGACGTGGCGACCCGCTGACCAGGACATCTCCGCCGGCGTTCAGGCACCAGTCCCGGCGGCCCAGGGCCAGGAGTGTTGTTCCTGCCTCACGGATGGCATGGCCCTTGATAATGCCGGAAAGGTCCAGCACCCCGTCCGGCCTTTCGGGCGTGAACGCCCCCTCGGTGCGCAGCCGCCACTCATGCGCCTCGGCGTATGCTTCGCGCATCTGCGCTGAAGCGTGCGGCAGCGTCAGTTCCCCACGCGCCAGCCTGCTGGCTTCCGAGTCAGGGCGGTACAGGCTGAAGGTCTCGTCCAGGTCGCGGAACAGGCGTTCGACGACGGCGGTGGCGGCAGCGAGCTCATCGAGCCCCGGCTGCCCTTCCGCAGGGCCGCCGACGGGCATCGTCAGTCCGATGACCGTTCCCATGCACGCAAAAGTGCGGGCCTTCAGGCTGGTGCCCGCCGTGGCGGGCAGGGAGTCAGAGGTTCGCTGCATCGATGGCTGCCTGGAGTGAGGTGAGGTAGGCATCGCTGGTGATGGTGGCGCCGCTGACGGTCTGGACATTGGCAGACTGCGCCGCCAGGACCTTGCTGCGCAGCAAGGGCGCCGCGCGGTTGCTGATCTGGATGGATTTGCCGTCCGTATTGGTCAGCTGCAGGGCCGTGACATCGGTGATCTTTCCGTTCGCCACCGTGATCTGGACCTGGACGGGGCCGAACCGGGTCTGGACGGTGTTGCCCTTGTAGGTGCCGGAGCCCGTGGAACCCGACGAACCGGAGGACCCGGAGGAGCTTGCGGACCCGGAAGACCCTGCGGTGCCCGATGAGCTGGAGGATCCGGACGACCCGGACGACCCGGAGGACCCGGAGGACCCGGCCGACCCGGACGAACCCGTCCCCGTGGACCCCGTGCCTGTTGCACCCGTGGTGCCGGTCGCCGTCGTACTCGAAGCGACGGTACTGATGCCGCCGGCCTGCGTGCCCGTCTGCCAGCCCACCAGGAGGATCCCGGCGGAGGCCAAAGCTGCTGCGACTGTTCCGCGTATTTTCACCAGTCAAACCTTTCGTGATGGATCTGTTCCTCGGGGACGCCGGCTTTCCCGGCATCCGCTATGACGTTGGCCGCCCACCCCGCGGGGCCGCAGACGTAGACGTCCGCATCCCGGATGTCCGGCACGTAGGAGCTAAGGCTGTAGCCGTTGCGCACCGAGTCCTCGGGAAGCCAGGTGGACTGGCCATGGCCCCTTGGCCCGGTGAGGTGGAAGAGCCGGACCCCGCGCGCCTGGCAGAGGTCAAGGATTTCGTTCCCCAGGTACAGATCCTGGCCAGTGTGGCCGCGGAGCAGGACCGTGGCCTCGCCGGGAGCGAACGGGGTGGTTTCGAGCAGCGCCCGCAGCGGTGTGATGCCGATGCCGGCGCCAATCATCACGACTTTGTTCTTCGTTCGGGCTGCCGTGCTGAGCAGGCCGTAGGGTCCTTCCAGCGCCACCTTGGTGCCTTTGCGCAGCCGGAGCAGCTGGGCGGAGCCGTCGCCGAGGTTCCGGACGGTGACCCGCAGCGTCCCCTGGCCGTCCCGGCCGTCGACTACGGGCTCCGCTGACAGGCTGAACGGGTGCGGGTGCCACCACATGCCCGGAGCCAGGAAGCGCCAGATGAAGAAGCGTCCGGCCGTCCCTGCCAGCTGGTCCAGCTTCCGGCCCCGCATGACGATGTTCACCACACCCGGGGCCACCCTCTCCACCCGTGCCACGGTGAGCTGGTGCCGTGCCGTGGCCAGCACCGGCTCAAGGATTCGGAAGTACACCAGGGCACTGCCGGTGTAGATGCAAATGGCGAGCCAGTACCAGCGCTGCCAGGTGCCGGCGGCAAAGAGGCCGCCCACACTGAACTGGTGCGGAATCGACGTTGCCACCGCGGCGTAGGTCAGCAGGTGGACCACGTACCAAAACTCGTACGGGAAGCGCCGGCGCACAGCCACCAGGGAGGTCACCACGACGGCGATGAACAGGGCCATGGAGACGAACGCCAGCCACATGTCGGGGACCTGGACCCACAGGTTGACGGATTCACTGACCGGGTCCAGTCCTTCGGCCATGCCGTACCCGATGACCAGCAGGAGTCCGTGCGCCAGGAGGAGGTAAAGGGAAGGCTTACCCAGTTTGCCGTGGAATTCCAGGGCGCGGTCGTGGCCGATGGTGCGGTCGATGAACGGGATCCTCGCGGCCAGGAGCAACATCAGCAGGACCAGGTCCATGCCCGTCAGGCCGGCCACGATTCCCGCCGCCGTGAACAGCGAGGCGGGCGAGGCGATGTTGTTGGCCCCGCCGTCTGCCAGCCACAAGGCGATGGCGGCGGCCACGGACGCCCACGCAATGACGGTCAGGAAGTCCGTCCGCAGCATGCGCTGGCGATACTGGCGGGCGAACCAGCCGCGGGCGGGTATCTTCGGTGGTGAGAGCTCCGGGCGGCCGGAGCTGCTTGCGGCCGGTGATGCCGGCAGGAGCTGTGTGTTCATGCATCAAACATGCTTGGGGAAGCTATGTCCCTGCTGTGAAAAGGGGCCCGCGGCTGCTGTGACATTCCATAAGCGGCGAACCCTTATACACCCGATTGGTCTTTAATTGCGTCAACTCGTAGACTTGGTAGGCGCTAAGTGCGCGGAGCGTGCGCAATTGCTCCGGTTGCCCGGTAATTTTCTCCAGGGTGGCCGGTAGTTAGGGGCTCAAGTTGCGTAACTAACCGTTGCCCGTACTTTCTGTGGGTCGCCCTTAGCAGCATGGTCCAGCAGCAGATATGCGGATCATTACTTTCAATTCTTGAGGAGAAGTCATGGCAGCACACTGCCAAGTGACCGGAGCCGAGCCGGGCTTTGGGCACAGCATTTCGCACTCGCACCGCCGCAACAAGCGTCGGTTCGATCCGAACATCCAGAAGAAGCGCTACTGGGTTCCGTCCCTGCGCCGTAACGTCACGCTGCAGGTCTCTGCACGTGGCATCAAGACCATCGACGTGCGCGGTATCGACGCAGTCGTCGCCGACATTCTGGCTCGTGGGGTGAAGCTCTAGTGGCTAAGGACAAGGACGTACGTCCGATCATCAAGCTCAAGTCGACCGCGGGCACGGGTTACACCTACGTAACCCGCAAGAACCGTCGTAACGACCCGGACCGAATGGTCCTGAAGAAGTACGACCCCAAGATCCGCCAGCACGTCGAATTCCGAGAGGAGCGCTAAACATGGCTAAGAAGTCCAAGATTGCTCGCAACGAGCAGCGCAAGGTCATCGTTGAGCGTTACGCTGCCAAGCGCCTCGAACTGAAGAAGACCCTGGTTGACCTGAACGCAACCGACGAAGCACGTGAAGCAGCCCGCCTGGGCCTGCAGAAGCTGCCCCGCAACGCGTCCCCGATCCGTCTGCGTAACCGCGACATCATCGACGGCCGCCCCCGTGGCACCTTCCAGAAGTTCGGCATCTCCCGTGTCCGTTTCCGCGACATGGCACACAAGGGCGAACTCCCGGGCATCACCAAGTCTTCCTGGTAATTCAGCACCGCTGATTCCAGCTGCTTGAGAAGGGCCGGCAACCTTAGGGTTGCCGGCCCTTCGGCGTCTAACCCACACGTGGTCGGTGGTTGAACTCGTCGACGCCCTGGGTGCTGCTGCCCTTCGGTGGTTGAGCTTGTCGAAACCCGTGCGGCAGCACACATCGGCAGAATTGCGACGCCGGGAGGTTGCGTCGGTGCCTCACCCCGCGTTTCGCCGCGGAATACCGGGGATTTCCGGCCCTGTGAGGGCCGGTTTGCGGTGGGCGCGGTGGGCGTGTATTGTTTTCTAAGTCGCCGCGGGGGAGACAGTGAAGAACTGTTCACCGGGTGGCCAAAACCCCCCAAATCAAAGCCAGATTCTGGTTGCTCTTTAGGGCGCTGGAAATCGGTATGGGGCGGTCCTCAACATGATGTGAGTCCTGAAAGATGGATTTGCTTCGGGGTGGGGGATCGGGTAAGTTTGAAAAGTTGCTCCGGAGCGATCCTGAACGTGAGTGTTTGGGTGGTGCCGGGTGTGTCTGTTGTTTGAGAACTCAATAGTGTGCCAAGTTTGTTGATACCGATTATGTATGTAATTGGTTGATTGTGCCGAATCGTGCCGCCCCTGTGGTGT
>NZ_JBFTLY010000026.1:0-36815 GCF_056396685.1 Pseudarthrobacter sp. 05T312 | reverse complement strand
GCGGCGAGCAGGAACCGCACCACCACACCGTCCCGGTCGGCCTGGGTTGCCTGGTCCATGCCCGGGGCGAAATGCAGGGCATAGAACAGCACCGCCGGGATGATCCCGGCCGCCCCGTTCGTCGGCGCGGTGACCACCCGGCCGCCGGAGGCGTTCTCTTCGTTCACGGCCAACGCCACCAAGTTAACCCACTCCTGCCAATACCGTGGGTCGTGATGGTCCTGCCCGTCATTGCCGGCGTCGTCGGGGCCGGCGGTTTCCTTCTTCAACCGCTCGTACCAGTCCGGGGCGCGGCGGCGGACCTTCAACCCGCCCGGCAGCACCCCCTCGCGTTTGAGCGAGGTCTGCACGCAGTTCTCCATCACGGACCAGATATGCAGCAGCCCGGCACGGATCTCCTCCTCGGAGCGGGAGGCCAACTCGTTCCTGAACATCACATCGGCGATCCCCAGCCCGGTCACCGCGCAGTGCTCCAGCAACTCCGCCGCGGTCCGGAACGGCAGCGGCAACTCCTCCTTGGACGCGTCCAGTTCCTGCTGCGCCGCGTCCTCTTCCCCCTCCCGGACGATGAACCCGCCACCGACCGAGAAAAACGTCGCCGCATGCACCACATCCCCGGCAGCGTCGCTGACCGTGAACGTCATCCCGTTCGTGTGCCGCGGCAGCACCGTCAACGGCCGCAACACCATGTCCTTGACGCCATACGGCAGCGACACCGACCCGGCCAGGTTCAGGACCCCCGTCTCCGCGATCGAGGCCAACCGCTCCTCCACCTCATCAGGCAGGATCAACTCCGGATGGAACCCCTCCAACCCCAACAGGACCGCCGTCATCGTCCCATGCCCATGCCCCGTCGCGGCCAGCGACCCATACAAATCCACCCGCAGCGACACGACATCAGCCAGCCTGCCGGAGGCCTTAAGCTCCTCAGCGAACACAGCAGCAGCCCGCATCGGCCCCACCGTATGCGAAGACGACGGGCCAATCCCGATCGAAAAAAGATCAAAGACACCAACAGCCATGACGGTTCCTAACTAAAAGGGTGGTCGGGATGGAGCGGGCAGGACATCCTCTGCGGGCTCGGTCGCGAAGACGCCCGCTGCGCGGACGTGCCGCTCCCTTAGACGCCCGCTGCCGGATGCCCCGCCCACTCCGCAGGCACGTCACCAAGGCGACTTCCCCGGGAGGGGCCGGCGGAGCCGGACTTTTCGAAAGCCTGCGTCAAAGCGACGAAGGAGCAGCAGGCGTGAAAATGTCCGGTCCACCGGTCACGAAGGCGACCATGCGGGCTTTAGCGGGTGCGCTTGTAGAACGGGAGGTCGACGACTTCGAAGGGTTCTGCTTTGCCGCGGAGATCGATGTCCAGGGCTGTGCCGGGTGCCGAGTGTTCGACGTCGACGTAGGCCATGGCGATCGGGTAGCCGAGGGTGGGTGAGGGCTGGCCGGAGGTGACTTCACCGACCGTGTCCCCGTCCTTGAGCACGGGGTAGTGCGCCCGGCCGGCGCGGCGGCCCTTGCCTTTGAGCCCCACGAGGCGGCGGCCGGAGGTGCTGCCTGCGCCGGCTTCCTTCTTTGCTGCCAGCGCGGCCTTGCCAACGAAGTCGCCTTCCTTGGAGAGTGCGACGACGGGGCCAAGCCCGGCAGCGAACGGGTCGCCCTGCAGCGACAGTTCGTTCCCGTACAGCGGCATTCCCGCTTCCAGGCGGAGAGAGTCGCGGGAGGCAAGGCCGGAGGGGGTCAGTTCCCCGTCGTCGGCGATGGCGACCAGTGCCTGCCACAGGGCCGGGGCGTCATCGTTGGCCACGAAGATCTCGAACCCGTCCTCACCGGTGTACCCGGTGCGCGCGAGCAGGAGTTCCTTGCCGGCCCCGCCCACCAGGAACGGAACCTCCACGGCGGCGTAGTACTTCAGCTCCGTCACCAGCGAGTGCTGTGCGGCCGGGACCAGGCGAAGTAGGAGTTCCTGGGCCCTGGGGCCCTGCACTGCGATCAGCGATGTCCGGGCCGAGGCGTCCTCCACCAGCACGTCGAACCCTGCGGCCCGTTCGTGCAGGGCCGCCGCCACCACCGCGGCGTTGCCCGCATTGGGCACCACCAGGAAGACATCTGTTCCGTCTTCAGCAGCGGGACGGCGGTAGGTGATGAGGTCGTCGATGATGCCGCCGTCGGCGTTGCAGATCAGCGAGTACTTGGCCTTGCCCACGGCCATGGCGGAGATCTTGCCCGCCAGGGCGTAGTCGAGGAAAGCGGCAGCCTGCGGTCCGGTGACCCACACTTCGCCCATGTGGGAGAGGTCGAACAGGCCGGCGGTGTTGCGGACGGCGTGGTGTTCAGCCAGTTCGGAGCTGTACTTCAATGGCATCTGCCAGCCGCCGAAGTCGGTGAAGGAGGCGCCCAGCTTTTTATGTTCGTCGTACAGGGCGGTGTATTTCTCGGTCACGGTGCCGGTCCTTTAGTTTTCGAACTCTTCGAGCGGCGGGCAGGAGCAGATGAGGTTCCGGTCTCCGGCGGCGCCGTCGATCCGGCCCACCGGCGGGAAGTACTTGTCCTGCTTGTGGTGGGCAGGGAACGCGGCCTGCTCGCGCGGGTAGGCACGGTCCCAGTCGGAGCTGACGACGGCGGCTGCCGTGTGGGGTGCGCGGCGCAGGGGTGAGTCCGCCACGGCGAAGTCGCCGTTGGCCACCTGGTCGATTTCCTTGCGGATGGTGATCATGGCCTCGATGAAGCGGTCGATCTCGGCCAGGTCCTCGGACTCGGTGGGCTCCACCATCAGGGTTCCTGCCACCGGGAATGCCAGGGTGGGGGCGTGGAAGCCGAAGTCGATGAGGCGCTTGGCCACGTCCTCGGCCGTGACACCGGTCTTGGCGGTCAGTTCGCGCAGGTTCAGGATGCATTCGTGCGCCACCAGGCCGCCTTCGCCGGTGTAGAGCACTGGGAAATACTCGTTCAGCCGGGCAGCGACGTAATTGGCTGCGAGCAGCGCGGACTTGGTGGCCTCGGTCAGGCCTTCGCCGCCCATGAGCTTCACGTACGCCCAGGAGATCGGCAGGACGCCGGCCGAACCGAAGCGGGAAGCCGAGATCGCGACCCCGTGGCCTTCCTCATGCGCTGCCTTGTTGGCGTCGCCGGGCATGAACGGTGCCAGGTGGGCCTTGGCTGCCACGGGTCCGACGCCGGGTCCGCCGCCGCCGTGGGGGATGCAGAAGGTCTTGTGCAGGTTCAGGTGGGAGACGTCGCCGCCGAACTTGCCGGGCTGGGCCAGGCCCACCAGGGCGTTCAGGTTGGCGCCGTCGATGTAGACCTGGCCGCCGGCCGCGTGCACGGCGTCGCAGACCTCACGGACGTCCCCGTCGTAGACGCCGTGGGTGGACGGGTACGTGATCATGATGCAGGACAGGACATCCTTGTGGGCCTCGATCTTGGCCGTCAGGTCATCGTGGTTGATGGTGCCGTCCGCTGCGGTGGCGACGACGACGACCTTCATGCCGGCCAGGACTGCCGAGGCGGCGTTGGTGCCGTGGGCGGAGGCGGGAATGAGGCAGACGTTGCGCTGCTCTTCCCCGCGGGAGTGGTGGTAGCCGCGGATGGCCAGCAGGCCGGCGAGCTCGCCCTGGGATCCGGCATTGGGCTGGATGGACACCTGGTCGTACCCGGTGATCGCGGTCAGGTCCGCCTCCAGGTCGGCAATCAGTTCACGCCAGCCTTCGGTCTGGGAGTCCGGGGCGAAGGGGTGGATGGAGGCGAACTCCGGCCAGGAGATGGCTTCCATCTCGGCGGTGGCATTCAGCTTCATGGTGCACGAGCCCAGCGGGATCATGGTGCGGTCCAGCGCCAGGTCCCGGTCCGACAGCTTCCGGATGTAGCGCAGCAGCTGGGTTTCAGACCGGTGCGTGTTGAACACCGGGTGCTGCAGGTAGTCGGAGGAACGTCCGACGGCGGCCTCCAGTCCGAAGCCTTCAGCCGCGGCAACGGAGGCCCCAAAGACGTCCGCGACGTCGGCGACGATGGCCGCCGTCGTGGTTTCGTCGAGCGAGATGCCCACGGTATCGGCGTCGATGGAACGCAGGTTGATGCCGCGCGCTTCGGCATCGGCGACAAGCGCGGCAGCGCGTCCGGGGACGCGGACGGTAAGGGTGTCGAAGAAGCTCGTGTGCAGCACCTCCACACCGGCAGCTGCCAGCGAGGCCGCCAGCACCCGGGCGTGGCCGTGCGTCGTTTCCGCGATCGCCTTCAGCCCGTCGGGGCCGTGGTAGACGGCGTACATCGAGGAGACGATGGCCAGCAGGGCCTGCGCGGTGCAGATGTTGGATGTGGCCTTTTCGCGGCGGATGTGCTGCTCGCGGGTCTGCAGCGCCAGGCGGTACGCGGGCACCCCTGCGTCGTCCTTGGACACCCCCACCAGGCGGCCGGGCAGCGACCGCTCCAGGCCCTTGCGGACAGCCATGTAGGCGGCGTGCGGGCCACCGAAGAACAACGGGACCCCGAAGCGCTGGGTGGAGCCGACGGCGATGTCGGCGCCCTGCTCGCCCGGAGGGGTGATCAGGGTCAGGGCCAGCAGGTCAGCGGCCACGGTGACCAGCGCGCCGCGTTCCTTCGCCGCCGCAATAGTGGCGGACTGGTCCCAGACCCGGCCGGAGGCGCCGGGCTGCTGGAGCACGATCCCGTTGATGTCGCCGTCGGGCAGGCCGTTGGACAGGTCGGCGACCTCAACCTCGAAGCCGAGCGCCTCGGCGCGGCCCTTGACGATGGCGATGGTCTGCGGCAGCACGTCGATGTCCAGGACAGTCTTGCCGTCCGCTGCAGGCTTGGCCTTGTTGGAGCGGCGCATCAGCAGCACGGCCTCGGCCACGGCGGTGGCTTCATCGAGCAGGGACGCGTTGGCGATGGGCAGGCCCACCAGGTCCTGGACCATGGTCTGGAAGTTCAGCAGCGCCTCGAGCCGGCCCTGGGAAATCTCGGGCTGGTACGGCGTGTAGGCGGTGTACCAGGCCGGGGCTTCCAGCACGTTCCGGCGGATCACTGCAGGCGTGACGGTGTCGTAGTAGCCCTGGCCGATCAGCTGCACGGCCGTTTTGTTCTTGGCGGCGAGCCGGCGGAGTTCTGCAAGCACCTCAACTTCACTGAGTGCGTCCTGCAGGCGGAGTGCGGTTTCCTGGCGGATGACCTTGGGGACGGCGGTATCGACCAGTGCGTCGACCGTGCCGTAGCCAACGGCCTTGAGCATGGTGTCGATGTCATCCTGGCGGCGTGCACCAATGTGGCGGTCGACGAAAGTGGTGGGGGCTGGGGTAACCGACACGAAGGAACTCCATTTTGTTCAGGCGGCGCAGGGTACGCCACAGCTATCCGGGTCCCTCCCCGCTCTGTATTGGACCTGAGAGTTTCCGCGTTGCCTGCCTGGGCAGGAACCGCTTGCACCGTCGGTGAGCACAACAGTCATGCCGGCCCCTTCACAGGGGAACGGAAGCTGCCTGCTGCTTTCCAGAGGTGCCTCGCCGCGGCGGTACAGGGGCCTGTGAGATTCCCGGGGAGGATTTGCTCCTACGGCGCCTGCCTGTGCTTCGGGCAGGACTCTCCCGCCGCAGATCAAAGGCTATTCATTTGTTGCGATCATGACGGCCGATGACAGCCCTCACAACTCTCCATTGTCCTACGCCCCAACCCCTCCGGGCAAATGGTCGGGGCTACCTGCGGAGCCGCTCCAGGGCGGCCAGGAGCTCCTCCACATCGGAACCGGCGCCCGCCTCCGGGGCAGGCCCCACGGACAGCATGGCGTTGAAGTACAGCCCGTCCCCCATGTACAGGACAGCCTTGGCCAGGCCGGGTCCAACATCCGCCGCAATCTCATCCAGCCACCGTCGCTGGATGGCGGCGAACCGGCGCCGCGTCTCTTCATGCGCCACCTCCGCCAGGCGGGTGGCCGCCACGATGACACGGTCCAGCGGAGTGTCTGCCCACACCGAAGAACGGATGAAGTAGGCCGCAGCCCCTTCATCGGCCGAAGCCATCGCGTCGGCGTCTGCCCGGGCCAGGCCCTCCAACCGGTCCAGCAGCACGGCAATCAATGCTTCCTTGTTGGGAAAGTGGTAGAGCAGGCCGCCCTTGGACACGCCGGCCTTGCGGGCCACGGCGTCAAGGGTGGCGGCGCGCTCCCCCACGTCGATCAGCAGGGACTCGAAGGCGTCGAGGACCGCATCACGGGCGACAGGCTTTCGGGGCATGCCTCCCATCATGCCCTCAGGCGGGTCCGAATCGGGAATATGCCAGTTTCAAACTATACCGTCCAGACGGTACAGTTATGGAATGACGACCTCCATCAGCCCCACAGCAGTCCACGGGGACGGCACCCCCACACGCCGCCCATGGCGCGACTGGCTTGCGCTCGGCCTGCTGATGTTTCCCGTCCTGCTGGTGGCGGTGGACAACACGGCACTGACCTTCGCACTTCCCGCCATCTCCCAGGCCCTGGAACCCGGCGGCGTGCAACTGCTGTGGATCGTTGACGCCTATCCGCTGGTCCTGGCCGGCCTGTTGGTGTCGATGGGCAGCCTCGGCGACCGGATCGGGCGGCGGCGCCTGCTGGTCATCGGCAGCCTGGGCTTCGCCGGACTGTCCGCCGCCACGGCCTTTGCGCCCACGCCTGAGTGGCTGATCGCCGGCCGGGCCGCGCTGGGGTTCTTCGGCGCCATGCTGATGCCGTCCACGTTGTCGCTGATCCGCAACATTTTCCCGGAGCCCAACCGCCGGCGACTGGCCGTGGCCATCTGGGCCGCGGGCTTTTCCGGCGGCGCCGCCCTGGGGCCGATACTGGGCGGATGGCTGGTGGAGCACTTCTGGTGGGGCGCCGTCTTCCTGGTATCGGTGCCGCTCATGCTCCCCCTGCTGGCGCTGGGTCCGGCCCTCATCCCGGAATCGAAGGACCCCGCGCCGGGCAGGGTGGATGTCGCCAGCATCGCGCTCTCCATGCTGGTCATGGTGCCCGTGGTCTACGGCATCAAAACAGTGGCCACCGAGGGTCCGGGCGCTGCCGGGCTGGGCAGCATTGCCTTCGGCCTGGCCATGGGCGTTGTGTTCGTGCGGCGCCAGCACCGGCTGGAGCACCCGCTGCTGGACATGTCCCTGTTCCGGAACAAGGTATTCAGCATGGCCATCAGCGCCAATATCCTGGCCCTGTTTTCCTTCAACGGCTTCATCCTTTTCCTTGCCCAGCACCTCCAGCTCATCGGAGGCATGACCCCGTCCGCGGCAGGCGTCGCAATGCTCCCCGCGCTGGCGGCCACGGTGGTGGCAGGCCTGGTGGTGGTGCCGCTGGTCCGCAAGGTCCGCCCGGGGTTTGTCGTGGCCGCGGGGCTGTCCTTCAGCGCCATTGGCTACAGCATGGTGGCCTTCGGAAGCCATGGCGGCGGATCCGCGATGCTGCTGGCCGCACTGCTGGTCCTGGCGCTGGGCGTGGGCACGGCGGAAACCATCTCGAACGACCTCATCCTCGACTCGGCCCCGCCGGCGAAATCAGGCGCTGCGGCGGCGATTTCCGAGACGGGCTACGAGGTGGGCTCGCTGCTGGGGACTGCGGTACTGGGCTCCATCCTGACGGCGTCCTACCACCAGCACCTGCGGTTGCCGGCAGGGCTGAAGGAAATGCTGCCCGGCAATTCGCTGCACAACGCCAGCGAAACGCTGGCCGGCGCGGTGGACGCAGCCAACCTGCTGCCGGCGCCGCTCGCCGGAGCCCTCAAGGACGCCGCGGCGGCCGCCTTCGATTCCGGAGTGCACGTCACGGCGGCAATCGGGCTGGTGCTCATGGCGACGGCGGCAGTGCTCGCCGGCGTCATCCTCCGCAAAGTGCCCAAAGCGGTTTAGCGGAACATCCGCAGTATTGCCCGGACAGCAGGCAGGCGTCCGGCACCGCGGGATCCCTCGGCGCCGGACGCCCGTGTGGACCGTCCGCTACTTGGAGTCGGCCGCGGTGACCTTGGCAGTGGGCTTCATGTTTTCCGCCTGCACCATCCAGGCAAACTGCTCCAGCCGGGCGATGAACTCGTGCAGGAGGTCCGCCGAGGTGGGGTCTTCCTCATCCACCTCATCGTGGACTTTGCGCATGGTTCCCACGGCCGCTTCCATGGCGGCTACGATCCGCTCGATGGCGTCCGCGGTGCTGATCAGCCCTTCCGGGAACTGGGCCAGGCTGGTGGTCTTGGCCACGGTGGAGCTGCGGCCGTCGGGAAGCGCGTGCAGGGCGCGCATGCGCTCGGCGGTGTCGTCGGCGAACTGGCGGGCAGCGTCCACGATCTCGTCAAGCTGCAGGTGGAGGTCGCGGAAGTTGGTGCCCACGATGTTCCAGTGCGCCTGCTTGCCCTGAACGTGAAGCTCGATCAGGTCCGCCAGGACGGCCTGCAGGTTATTGGTCAGTGTCGGTGAAGCTTTCATGCATCCTCCTCTATTGGTCCAGTACGGCAGACGCTACCAGCCGCGAACGGCGCGGCGGCAGGGCAAAAGGCAATTTCTCAGTGAGCTTACTAATTTCGAAAACCGGTCATAAACGAATGTTATTCATATTGCGTCTTGCATCACAGCCGGGCTGCCCCCATACTAAATGAACGCCATTCATATAGTGACCTCCGTCTCACAGCCTTCCAGAAAGTGGTGCCATGACAGAGACAATCCGCACCAGTACTGCCAAACCCGGCCCGCACGCGCACGCCCCCTCAGCGGACGGCGTCAGCGCCAAGGGACTCAAGGGCGGCCAGCTCGGGCTCCTGGCCGTCGTCGTCCTGGGCATCTCCACCATCGCCCCCGCCTATACCCTCACCAGCGCACTTGGTCCCACCGTCAATGAAGCCGGCCTCCAGCTGCCCGTCATCTTCCTCATCGGGTTCATTCCCATGATCCTGGTGTCGCTCGCCTACCGGGAACTCAACGCCGACTCCCCGGACAGCGGCACCACCTTCACCTGGGTGACCAAGGCCTTTGGCCCGTGGGTGGGCTGGATGGGCGGGTGGGGCCTGCTGGCCGCCAACATCATCGTGCTGTCCAACCTGGCCGGCGTCGCTGTCGACTTCTTCTACCTCTTCCTCTCCCAGCTCACCGGCTCCCCCGAACTGGCGGACCTCGCGGACAATAAGGCGTTGAACGTCATCACCTGCTTTGTTTTCGTGGCGCTGGCCGTCTGGGTGAGCTACCGCGGCCTGCACACCACCAAGCTGGTGCAGTACAGCCTGGTTGGCTTCCAGCTGCTGGTGCTGGGCCTGTTCGTGGCCATGGCCTTCGCCAACTGGTCCACCTCGGAAACGGCCATCCCGTTCAGCTGGGACTGGTTCGACGTCACCAAGATCGAGACGTTCGGACAGATCGCGGCCGGCATCTCCCTGTCGATCTTCGTGTACTGGGGCTGGGACGTCTGCCTGACGGTCAACGAGGAAACGGCCAACGGCAAGAAGACCGCCGGTGTGGCAGGCACCCTGACCGCCGTCATCGTCCTGGCCATCTACCTGCTGGTCAGCATCGCCACCATGATGTTCGCCGGCGTCGGCGACACCGGGAACGGGCTGAACAACGCCGAGAACCACGAGAACATCTTCACGGCGCTGGCCTCCCCCATCATGGGACCGTTTGCCATCCTGATGTCCCTCGCCGTGCTTTCCAGCTCCGCCGCGTCCCTGCAGTCGACCTTCATGTCGCCCTCGCGCAGCCTGCTGGCCATGGCCCACTACGGCGCGCTGCCCGAACCCTTCAGCCGCATCAGCAGGAAGTTCTCCACACCGGGCTTTGCCACCATCGCCGCCGGCGTCATGTCTGCGGGGTTCTACGCCGTCATGCATGTGGTCAGCGAGAACGTCCTGAACGACACCATCCTGGCCCTGGGCCTGATGATCTGCTTCTACTACGGCCTCACCGCCCTGGCCTGCACGTGGTACTTCCGCCACAGCCTGTTCAACAGCGTGCGGCACTTCATGTTCCGCCTGGTGTGCCCGGTGGTGGGCGGCGTGGGGCTGTTCGTCGTCTTCGTCCAGACCGCCATGGACAGCCTGGCACCTGAGTTTGGCAGCGGTTCAGAGGTGTTTGGCATAGGCCTGGTATTCATCCTGGGCGTCGGCATCCTGGCCCTGGGCGCCGTCGTCATGCTGGTCATGTCCCGTACGCACCCGGGCTTCTTCCGCGGCGAAACCCTCAAGCAGGACACCCCCGCACTGGTGGTTCCGGAATAACTTCCAACCCAAAAGGTGCCGCGCCCCACCGGGGCCCGGCACCTTTTTTGGTGTGACGACGACGGCTGGTCACCAGTAGTGCGCCACGTCGATGACCAGGCGCGCACCGGCGCCCGGACCGTCAAGGGTGAACACCCGGAACGGGAGGCGGGCACGGACGCCCAGGCCGATGGTGGTCTGGCCCTCGAAGCTTCCGGCCCAGACAACCTGGCGGAAGGTCTGGTATCCCGAAACGTTGGAAAGCCCGGCCTTGTCGGCGGGGGTGTAGGTGGGCTGGCCGTTGTCGTCGTAGGCCGGCGCTTTGACGACCACCTGCAACCGGGCGCCGCCCCGGGTGGGCACGATTGCGCCCGAGCCGTCCTGGATAATTTGCGGGACGTAGCGCACGGTGTAGCCGGGAGCCGGCACGCCGCCCAGGTCAACCACCAGCCGGTCAAAGCAATAGTGCTGGCCGGTCCGGACGTTCGTCACGGGCACGCGGCCCATGTCGCCGCCCGACTTCATCAGCGAACCCCAGGTGAGTCCGCAGTAGGGCGCCGCGGCGGCGGGGCCCTCCGCAACGATTCCCAGCCCGACAGCCAGCAGGATGGCCGCGAGCCAGATGGAGAACTTTTTCATTGTGGTGCCATCCAAAATAAGGGCTGTTGGATGCTTCCAGCGTAGGAGGGTTGGCGGGCTGAAACGAGGTCCATTTTGATAACGACGGCGTGCGGGGACAAAGCAGCGCCGGCCACCTCAGGGAGGTGGCCGGCGCCGGGAAAGACAGGAAAACTCTAGCCTTCGCACTCGCGGCAGTACTTCAGGCCATCCTTTTCACGGGCGACCTGCGACCGGTGGCGGACCAGGAAGCACGATGCGCAGGTGAACTCGTCAGACTGCTCGGGAACCACGATGACCGTCAGTTCCTCATTGGACAGATCGGCGCCGGGCAGGTCGATACCTTCAGCGGTGTCGTTCTCGTCGACATCGATAACCGCGGTCTGCGCGTTGCCGCTCCGTGATGCCTGAAGGGCCTCGAGGGAGTCGGCCGGCGACTCTTCTTCCTGCTTGCGTGGAGCATCGTAATCGGTAGCCATAGCATGTTCACTTTCGTTGCTGCGCAGCGCCATTTCAGGCACCTCAGTGAAGCAGTTTAGGGCATGATCCCGCTACCGGCGCAATAGTGTGCTCAACCAGACATTCCACCGGTTTCGGGCACCGTTCCCGCATGCCCGGCCCTGGCGTGGGCCGCCCCGATGGACACCCCGCTCAATGCCGGCAGCCATCCCCACCGGGTGGCATCGGCCATGGCGCCGGCGGCACTCGATTCGGAGTCGAACGTGACGGAATCCAGCAGCCAGTTGCGGAGCCGTGTGAGCAAGGTAGCGGTCATGCCTGAAAACTACGCAGTTATTGTTGTGGCCACGTTTCGCGCGGGTCTCCCGCTGATTAATTCGGCGCCCGCCACGTCACGGGACAGGCGGCGCCGTACTGCTGCGCACGATGAGCTCGGGCTCCACCACCAGGGTCCGCGGCCCGTCCCGACCGTCGAACGCGGTGAGCATCATGTCCATGCACCGCCGGCCCAGTTCTTCAAAGTCCTGCCGGACCACCGTCAATGGCGGACTGAAGTAGCCCGCCTCCGGCTGGTCGTCGAAACCCACCACCGAGAGGTCCTGCGGCACCCTGACGCCCGCCTCGTTCAGGGCACGCAGGACGCCAAGGGCCATCTGGTCGTTGCCGACGAAAAGGGCCGTGGCCCGGCGGCCGGCAGCCAGCCGCCGGCCGATCCCGTAGCCGCTGCCCGCGCTCCAGTCACCCTCGGTGATCAGGTCCGCCTCGAGCCCGGCGGATTCCAGGGCATGCCGCCAACCCTCGGCGCGGGCTACGGCGTCGATCCAGTCCTGCGGACCCGCAACGTGTCCAATCCGTACGTGCCCCTGGCTGATGAGATGTTCCACCGCCAGTTCGGCGCCGCGCCGCTGGTCCACCTTGACGCCGCCCACGCTGTCGTTCCCCTCCGGTCCCACGGCCACCACCGGCACTCCGATCGGCAGTTCCGCCAAGGCAGCCAGCGTTTCCAGGTGCGGAACGATTACCACGATCCCGTCCACCGACTGGTCCAGGAAGTGCCGGACGGCGTCCAGGATCGCGTCCCGGGTGACCTCGCGCAGCGCCGCGACGCTGACGAAGTAGCCCGCATCCCGCGCAGCCCGTTCCACGCCCAGCAGGGTGTTGGCCGGGCCGTATTGCGAAAGCTCGCTGCCCAGGACGCCGATGATCTGCGAGCGCCGGGTGACCAGGCTCCGGGCGGCAGAGTTGCGGCGGTAGCCGAGGTCGGCAATCGCCGCTTCCACCTTCCGCCGGGTGCCGGGACTTACGTTGGGGTGGTTGTTGACCACCCGTGAAACGGTCTGGTGCGATACCCCGGCACGTTCCGCCACGTCCTCAAGCCTGGGCAGCCGCGGCGGGACGCTGGCCGTCACGGGGTTCCCGTCCCTGGCCGCCGCCGGGACCTTTGCCACCTGATCAGATCCCGCCGGCGAGTTTGTAGTAGGCGGCGTTCCAGTTCAGGTCCTTTTTGAACTGGCGGATAGTGGTGTCCTGGTCGATGGTGAGCAGTTCGGTCTTGGCTATTTCGGCGAAGTCCTCGAAGACGTCCATGCCCACCTGGGTGGAGAGCACGGTGTGGTGGGCTGCCCCGGCGGTGAGCCACGCCGCGGCCGAGGTGGCGAAGTCCGGCTGGGGCTCCCAGAGTGCGCGGGCCACGGGGAGGTTGGGCAGCGGCTGGTCGAGCGGGACCACGTTGACGGCGTTGGCCACCAGGCGGAACCGGTCCCGCATGTCGGACAGGGCGACGACGACGCCCGGGGACGCGTCGGCGTCGAACACCAGCCGGACGGGGTCTTCCTTGCCGCCGATGCCCAGCGGGTGGATTTCCAGCCGCGGCTTTGCTGCCGTCAGGGAAGGGCAGACTTCGAGCATGTGGGCGCCGAGGATCTTTTCGGACCCGGGTTCCAGGTGGTAGGTGTAGTCCTCCATGAGGGAGGCGCCGCCGGGCAGGCCGGCGCCCATCACCTTGGCGGCCCGGACCAGGATGGCGGTCTTCCAGTCGCCTTCGGCGCCGAACCCGTAACCGGCGGCCATGAGCCGCTGCACGGCGAGTCCGGGCAGCTGGCGGAGGGCGCCAAGGTCCTCGAAGGACGTGGTGAACGCCGCGGAGCCGTTGCCTTCAAGGAAGGACCGCAGGCCCAGTTCGATCCGGGCGCCGTAGCGCAGCGAGTCGTGCCGGGCCGCGCCTGCGCGGAGCTCCGGCACGACGTCGTAAAGGTCCTCGTACTCGGCCACCAGGGCGTCGACGTCGGACTCTGCAGCGCCACGGACGGCGTCGGCGAGCTCGTTGACGGACCAGGTGTTGACCGCGACGCCGAAGCGCAGCTCGGCCTCGGTCTTGTCGCCTTCAGTGACGGCGACGTTGCGCATGTTGTCGCCAAAGCGGGTGAGCCTCAGGGTGCGGACGGCTGCCCAGCCCGCGGCAGCACGCTGCCACGATCCCACCTGGCGGGCCACTTCGGGGTTGGAGACGTGGCCGACGACGGTCTTCCGGGCGATGCCCAGGCGGGACTGGATGTAGCCGAACTCGCGGTCGCCGTGGGCGGCCTGGTTCAGGTTCATGAAGTCGAAGTCGATGTCCGCCCAGGGCAGGTCCCGGTTGGCTTGGGTGTGCAGGTGCAGCAGGGGCTTCCGCAGCAGGTCCAGGCCCTGGATCCACATCTTGGCCGGGCTGAAGGTGTGCATCCAGGCCGTCACGCCGATGACCGAGTCATCCGAGTTAGCCTCCAGTGCGGTGCGGCGGATGGCATCGGAATCGGTCAGGACCGGCTTCCACACGATGCGCACGGGCACCGCGGAGGAGGCATTGAGCTGGTTGGCGATCTCCTGCGACTGGGCCGCCACCTGCTTGAGGACCTCCTCGCCGTAGAGGTGCTGGCTGCCGGTCAGGAACCAGACTTCGTAGCCGTCGAGGGAAGTGGTCGCAGCGGTGCTCATGAATTCTCCTGGAAAGATTTTCTGGCCGGTTGGTGGCCGGTGCTTGTTATTGGCCGTAGACGTTCTGGTAGCGGGCGTAGAGGGAGTCGATGTGGGCCTGGTCAATGGGCAGCGGCTCGCCCAGCTGCCGGGAAATGTGCACGGTGCGCGCCACTTCCTCGCACATGACGGCGGCCTTGACGGCGGAGCGGGCATCCTTGCCGATGGTGAACGGGCCGTGGTTCTGCATCAGGACCGCCGGGGACGTGGAATTCTTCAGCGTCTCCACGATTCCGTGCCCAATCGAGTCGTCGCCGATCAGCGCGAACGGGCCCACCGGGATCGAGCCGCCGAACTCGTCCCCCATCATGGTGAGCACGCAGGGGATGGCCTCGCCCCGGGCAGCCCAGGCGGTGGCGTACGTGGAATGCGTGTGCACCACCCCGCCCACCTCCGGCATGTGCCGGTACACGTAGGCGTGCGCGGCGGTGTCCGACGACGGCGACAGCGCGGGATTGCCCCAGTCCACCGTGCCGCTGCCGCCCACGTTGGTGCCCCTGACCGGGGTGCCATACAGGTCGGTCACGATCATCTGCTCCGGGGTGAGCTCCTGGTACGAGACACCGGACGGCTTGATCACCATGAGGTCGGTGCCCGGCACCCGCGCCGAAACGTTGCCCGCCGTCCACACCACCAGGCCATACCGGGTCAGCTCGGCGTGCAGGGCGCACACCTCCGCCCGGATCCGGGCGATGGTTTCCAGAAGGCCGGTTCCGGCACCTGTCCCGGCGGTCATGCTGACACCCACACCGGTGATTCGGATACGGAGCCTGCTGCAGGCTGGGCCGTCTGGGCGGCTTTGCGCTGGATGGCCTTGAGCCGGTGCATGACGTCGTTGCCGCCCCTGCCGAAGTAGTCGTGGAGGGCCTTGTATTCCTGGAACAGTTGTTCGTAGGCGGCCGCGTTTTCCGGGATGGGGGTGTAGACCTCGCCGGGCTCGGCGCCCATGGCCGCGGCGGCTTCACGGATGTCCGCGTATTCTCCCGCTGCGACGGCGGCATGGATGGCTGAGCCCAGTGCCGGTCCCTGTTCCGAGCCGATGGTGGACAGCTGGAGCCCGGTGGCATCGGCGTAGATCTGCATCAGGAGCCGGTTCTTCAACAGGCCACCGGCCACGATGAATTCCTTGACCGGGACTCCGGCGTCACGGAAGGCGTCCACGATGGTGCGGGTTCCAAAGGCTGTGGCTTCCAGGAGGGCGCGGTAGGTGTCCTCGGGCCTGGTGGCCAGGGTTTGGCCCACCACCATGCCCGAAAGCTCGTGGTCCACCAGGACCGAGCGGTTGCCCGAATGCCAGTCGAGTGCGATCAGTCCGTGCTCCCCGATGGCCTGGCGGGAGGCCAGTTCGGTCAGGTACTCGTGGATCCCCAGTCCGGAGTCCTTGGCAGCCTGGTGGTATTCGGGCGGGACGCCGTACTTCGTGAACCAGCCGAAAATGTCGCCCACGCCTGACTGTCCGGCCTCGTAGCCCCACAGGCCCGGCACGATGCCACCATCAACGGCACCGCACATACCCGGCACCTCGCGCAGCTCACTGCCGTTCATGACGTGGCAGGTGGAGGTGCCCATGATCGCCACCAGCTGGCCGGGTTCGACGGCCTTCGCGGCCGGGGCGGTGACGTGCGCGTCAACGTTTCCCACGGCCACCGCGATGCCCTCCGGCAGCCCGGTCCAGGCAGCGGCCTCCGCCGTCAGGGTGCCGGCGGCATCGCCCAGCCGGCCGATAGTGTGCTCCAGCTTGGAGCTGACGAAATCCTTGAAGTCCGGGTTCAGGGCAGCAAGGAACTCTTCGGACGGATACCGGCCATCCTGGTAAATCCCCTTGTAGCCGGCCGTGCAGGCGTTGCGGACGTAGCGGCCGCAAAGCTGCCAGACGATCCAGTCGGCCGCCTCCACCCAGTGGTCCATGGCGGCGTAGGCTTCCGGATCCTCTTCCAGCAGCTGCAGTCCCTTCGCGAACTCCCATTCGGAGGAGATCAGTCCCCCGTACCGCGGAAGCCAGTCCTCGCCGCGTTCGGCGGCGAGCTTGTTGATCCGGTCAGCCTGCCCCTGCGCTGCGTGGTGGCGCCAGAGCTTCACGTAGGCGTGCGGACGGTTGGCGAAGGCGGGCAGTTCGTTCAGGGGGGTTCCGTCGGCCTTGACCGGCACCATGGTGCAGGCGGTGAAGTCGGTGGCAATGCCGACGACGGCGGCAGGGTCGATCCCCGCGTCGGCCACGGCGGCAGGGACAGCGGTACGCAGGACGTCCCGGTAGTCGTTGGGCACCTGGAGTGCCCATTCCCCGGGAAGCCGGGCGCCGTCGTCGCCCGCTGTATCCCGGGGCAGCACATCCGTGACCACGGCGTGGGGATACTCGTGGACGGCGCTGCCCAGCTCCTTGCCGTCGCGGACGCGCACCACCACGGCGCGGCCTGAAAGGGTTCCGTAATCCACGCCGATGACGCAGTGGTCATGGAGGGACTCGGAGCTGGGAGTGGTCAGCGCATCTGGCATGGGGGTTGCCTCCGTCCGGGAGGCATGGGCCTCATTACCGGGTTTGTAGGGGTCAGGGTACAGCTAAGTGCTGCAGTCAGTGTGAACGCTAACAACCGAGAAGTCAATGAAGCCGAAAACTTTTCGCAATTCCCGCCTGGACCTCTTGTTAGCGTTCACAAATCAGTCTATATTGAACCGACACATCAACAATGTGGCCAGGACCAGGGAGCACGGGTGCTGCCCGGTCCAACAACACTTCGTGGCAGTGCTGCCGCGGAAGGAGAAAATGGTGAGAATCAAAAAACTGATGGGCGCGGTGGCGCTTGTCCTCGCCCTGACGGTGGGTGCCACCGGTTGCGGCGCCCGCGGCGGAGCCAGCGAACCCAGCGGCGCGGCTGCAAAGCCCAGTGATTCACTGGTAGGCATCTCGATGCCCACTCAGACGTCCGAACGGTGGATCGCCGATGGCGCCAACGTTGAAAAGTCCCTGAAGGACCTCGGCTACAAGACGGACCTCCAGTTCGCCAATGACGACATCCCCACCCAGGTGTCGCAGATCGAAAACATGCTGACCAAGGGCGCCAAGGCCCTGATCATCGCCGCCATTGACGGCACCACCCTGACCGACGTCCTGGCCAAGGCCAAGGAGCAGAACGTCAAGGTCATCGCGTACGACCGCCTCATCAACGGCACGCCCAACGTCGACTACTACACCACGTTCGACAACTACACGGTGGGCGTCCAGCAGGCCACCTCGCTGTTGACCGGCCTGGGCCTCGTTGATGCCAGCGGCAAGAAGGTGGACGGCAAGGGCCCCTTCAACATCGAGCTTTTCGCGGGCAGCCCCGACGACAACAACGCCAACTTCTTCTGGACCGGCGCCATGGACACCCTCAAGCCTTACATGGATGCCGGCACCTTGAAGGTCCCCAGCGGACAGACCAAGTTTGAGCAGGCAGCGATCCTCCGCTGGCAGGCACCCGTGGCCCAGAAGCGCATGGAGGACATCCTCACCTCCGCGTACAGCTCCGGCACCAAGCTGAACGGCGTCCTGTCCCCGTATGACGGCCTGTCCATCGGCATCATCTCGGCCCTCACCAGCACCGGCGGCTACGCCAAGGGAAGCCTCCCCGTGGTGACCGGCCAGGACGCCGAAAAGGGTTCCGTGAAGTCCATCGTCGCCGGCGAGCAGTACTCCACCATCTTCAAGGACACCCGCCAGCTCGGCGCGCAGGCCGTGAAGATGGTGGACGCCGTCCTCAAGGGCCAGGAACCGGAAACCAATGACACCAAGACCTACAACAATAAGGTCAAGGTGGTCCCGGCCTTCCTGCTGAAGTCCGTCATTATCACCAAGGACAACTACAAGAAGGAACTGATCGACTCGGGTTACTACAAGGACTCCGACGTCAAGTAGTCAGCGCCAGGGGGCTGTGGCCGGACCCCCATCCGGCCACAGCCCCGTCCGCAGCCTCCTGCAGCAGCAGGAAGGCCCAGCTTTCGACCAGTCAGTGGGAATTGACGATGAACATACCCATTCTTCAAATGCGAGGAATCACCAAGACGTTCCCGGGCGTAAAAGCGCTGCAGGACGTCACCCTGGATGTGAACCGTGGCGAGGTCCACGCCATCTGCGGTGAAAACGGGGCCGGCAAATCAACGCTCATGAAAGTGTTGTCCGGCGTCTATGCACACAACACCTTCGACGGGGAGATCCTCTTCGAGAACGAACCCTGCAACTTCTCCAGCATCTCGGACAGCGAAAAGCGGGGAATTGTCATCATCCACCAGGAACTGGCCCTGAGCCCGTTCCTCTCCATCGCCGAGAACATCTACCTGGGCAATGAACAGGCCACCAATGGATGGGTGGACTGGCGCAAGACCAACCTCGAGGCCGCCAAGCTGCTGGCCCGAGTTGGCTTGGACGAGAATCCGGTCACCCCCGTGCAGCACATCAGTGTCGGAAAGCAGCAACTGGTGGAAATCGCCAAGGCCCTCTCCAAGGAGGTGAAGCTGCTGATCCTTGACGAACCCACGGCCGCCCTCAACGACGAGGATTCCGGCCATCTGCTGGACCTGATCCTCCACCTGAAGGGACAGGGCGTCACCAGCATCATCATCAGCCACAAACTTAATGAAATCCGGAAGGTGGCGGACGCCGTCACCATCATCCGGGACGGCAGGACCATCGAGACCCTGCGTCTCGACGAAGGCCAGATCACGCAGGAACGGATTATCCGCGGCATGGTGGGCCGTGACCTGGAGAGCCTGTATCCGGAACGCGAGCCCAACATCGGCGAGGAGGTCCTGCGGATTGAGGACTGGTCCGTACGCCACCCCCAGGACCACAGCCGCATGGTGGTCAATAACGCCAACCTGCACGTCAGGAAGGGTGAGGTGGTAGGCCTGGCTGGCCTCATGGGCGCCGGGCGCACCGAACTTGCCATGAGCGTCTTTGGCCGCACCTACGGCACCGCCACGTCGGGCAAGGTGTACAAATACGGCGAAGAAATCAACACCGCCACGGTGTCCGACGCTATCCGTCACGGCATCGCCTACGCCACCGAGGACCGGAAGCACTACGGCCTGAACCTCATTGAGGACATCAAGCGGAATATCTCGCTGGCGGCACTGCGCAAGCTCGCCAAGACCGGCTTCGTGGACAAGAACCAGGAGACTGTGGTGGCCAACGGCTACCGCAAGAGCATGAACATCAAGGCACCCTCCGTGGCCGCCATTACCGGCAAGCTGTCGGGTGGAAACCAGCAGAAGGTGGTGCTGAGCAAATGGATGTTCTCCGACCCCGATGTGCTCATCCTCGATGAACCCACCCGCGGGATCGACGTCGGCGCCAAATACGAGATCTACACGATCATCGCCAAACTCGCCGCCGAAGGAAAGGCAGTCCTTGTGATTTCCTCGGAACTTCCCGAACTCCTTGGCATCTGCGACCGCATCTACACCCTCGCAGCCGGCCACATCACCGGCGAGGTGCCCATCGCCGAAGCCACCCAGGAAACCCTGATGCACTACATGACCAAAGAGAAGGAATAGCGAAATGTCCGCCCTACGAGAATCGCTCGGATTCCTCACAAGCCGCCTCCGCCAGGTTGGCATCTTCGTTGCCCTGATCCTGATCGTCCTGCTGTTCCAGGGGCTCACCGGCGGGATCCTGCTGGAACCACAGAACGTCACCAACCTGGTGGTCCAGAACAGCTACATCCTCATCCTGGCCATCGGCATGGTGATGGTGATCATCGCCGGGCACATCGACCTGTCCGTCGGCTCGGTGGCCGGGTTCATCGGTGCCGTCGCCGGCGTCATGATCGTGCACTGGGGCTGGCCGTGGTGGGCCGCTATCCCCGCCTGCCTCCTGGTCGGTGCCTTAGTCGGTGCCTGGCAGGGCTACTGGATCGCCTACGTGGGAATTCCGGCCTTCATCGTGACGCTCGCCGGCATGCTGATCTTCCGCGGGCTGACGCTCATCACGCTCAAGAACCAGCAGATCACCCCGTTCCCCGCCGAACTGCGGGCCCTGGGCGGCGGCTTCCTTCCGGACATTTCCGGCGGCACCTCCGTGCTGGAATGGCTCACCGTCATCCTGGGCGTCGGCGCCACGGCGGCCCTGCTGATCCAGGCCTTCAAGGAACGCAGGATCCGCCGGAAGTTCGACCTTGAAAGCGAACCCATGGTCTGGTTCGTCATCAAGACCACCTTCACCGCGCTGCTCATGCTGGTCATCACGTTCCTGCTGGCGTCCTACCGGGGAACGCCGATCGTGCTGGTGGTCCTGGCCGCACTGGTGATCGCCTACACCGCACTCATGAACAACAGCGTCTTCGGCCGCCACACGTACGCCATCGGCGGCAACCTCCACGCGGCTGAACTGTCAGGCATCAAGACCAAGGTCGTTACGTTCCGCCTCTTCGTGAACATGGGCGTGCTGGCCGCACTGGCCGGCCTGGTCTTCACCGCCCGCCTCAACTCGGCACAGCCCGCCGGCGGAACCGGCTTCGAACTCGACTCCATCGCCGCGGCGTTCATTGGCGGCGCCGCCGTCACCGGCGGCATCGGAACGGTGGCCGGAGCCATGATCGGCGGCCTCATCATGGGCGTCCTCAACAACGGCATGTCCATCCTGGGACTGGGCACCGACTACCAGCAGCTCATCAAGGGCCTGGTGCTCCTTATCGCCGTCGGCTTCGACATCTTCAACAAGAACCGCAGCGGTGGCGGCGGCACCATTGGAAAGCGCTTCAAGCTCAAGACCAGCCCCCCGCCGGCCCAGGAAAAGCCGGCGCCGGCCGCCAGCGAAACGGTGGAGGCAGGAATAAAGTAAGACGCCCCACCTGCACAAACGAAGGCCCTCGTCGACCTGGACCACAGCCAGGGCAACGGGGGCCTTCCCTGTGTGCCTCCCGCGGCACTTTCCCGGCAACTGCTCAGGGCGCAGCCAGGCCGGTGGCAACATCGGCCGGCGAGCGCCGTCGCCGGCTCAGCACAATGAAGGGTGCCGCCAACAGCTGCACCGCGCCGCCGAGGGCAAGGGACGCCGGGTAGCCGTAAAGGTCCGCGGTCCTGCCCAGCACCGGCTGCACCACCACTCCCCCGCTGGAACCCATGAGCGAAGCGAAGCTCAGGACCGTGGCCCGCTGCTTCGAGGCAATCATGTCGTTCAGGTACGCCTGGCGGACCGGGGTGCCGGCGGAGGCAACCACGGCCCACAGCGACAGCAGTACCAGGGCCAGCCAGAAGGAGTGGGTGGCCAGGAGCACCACCAGCACCACTGAACTGGCAATCGTGGAGCCGATCAATACCGTGGTGCGGCGGCCCACCAGTTTCCGGACCAGCGGCGCCAGCCAACCGCCAACGATGTCCGCCCCGGCAACGATCGCAGCTGCCAGTCCTGCGATGGCATAGGCCTTGGGGTCCCCGAACAGCTGCAGCAGGTACGGCTGCAGGGCGTAGAAGACGTAGAACCCCACGCCCTCGGTGAACGGGGCCGCCAGCATCATGAACCGCACCGGAGGGTTCTTCAGTCCGCCCTCCAACGAGGCCCGCAGGACTGCGCGCGTGGCCTGCACCGGGTGGGCCGACCTCTCAGGGGTAAAGCCGACGTCGTGCATGAGGAGGAACGCAACGGCGAACATCGCCACCAGCACTCCTACCCGCAGCAGGAAAGGGACTCCAAGGTTCGTGGCCTGGGCAATGACACCGCCTGCCACGGATCCCGCCAGCATGGCGATGCCGGACACCATCTGGCCCCGCCCCAGGACAGCTTCCAGGCCGCCGTCGTAGCCGGAGAAGTGGAGCGCATCCACCAGCCAGGCTTCCACGGCTCCGGAGAAGAACGTGAAGCCAAGGCCAAGCAGCGCTGACACGGCCGCCCACCACCAGAACGGGGCAGAGAGCTGCCAGAGCAGGTAGTACAGGTACGTGGACGCGGCGAGGGTCACGGTGCCCAGCAGGAAGGATGCGCGGCGTCCCCAGCTGTCCGCCACCACCCCGGTGGGCACCTCGAAGAGAACCATCCCTGCGGTGAAGAAGGCATTCGCGGCGAAGGCTTCGAGGTTGGTGAGCCCGGCGTCCAGCAGGAAGAGCGTGTTGATTCCCCAGATGAAGGACGCCGCAAGGGTGTTTCCCAATGTCAGCGTCAGGTAGACGTTCTGGATCTTTCGTGCTGCGGCATTCACGGCGGCCGTTCCTTCGGGCTGTTCCGGGCCGGATCAGGACGGGCTGAAATTTGGGGGGACGGGATCGTGGCGCAGGTACTGCCGCCGGAACCGGCCGGTGCCTGCCGTCAGGGCCCGCAGTTCCACCGCGTAGCGCAGGAGTTCCTGGTCGGGGACCTCAGCGCTGATCTCCGTCAGTCCTTCGCCTGATGAGGTGGTGCCCGTGAGGCGGCCCCGCCGGCCGGACAAGTCGCTCATCACGGTGCCCACGTGTTCGTCGGCAACGGTGATGGTCACGGAGGACACCGGTTCGAGCAGCTGGACCTTCCCGGCGGCTGCCGCTTCGCGCAGTGCCAGGGCCCCTGCCGCCTGGAACGCCGCATCGGAGGAGTCCACGCTGTGGGCCTTGCCGCCGGTCAGGGTCACGCGCAGGTCCACCACGGGAAAACCTGCAGACACCCCCCGTTCCATCTGCGCCCGGACCCCTTTTTCGATGGACGGAATGAACGTTCCCGGGATGACGCCGCCCACGGTCTTGTCCACGAACTCGAACCCGCCACCGCGTTCCAGCGGTTCCACGTCGATGTCGCACACGGCGTACTGGCCATGGCCGCCGGACTGCTTGACGTGGCGTCCGTGGCCGGAGGTGGGGGCAGCGAAGGTTTCCCGCAGCGGTGTCACCACCTCAACGGTATGCAGTTTCACCCCCTGCTCGCGCAGCCGGTCCAGGACCACCTCGGCGTGCGCCTCCCCCATGCACCACAGCACCAGCTGGTGGGTCTCCGCGTTCCGGTCCACCCGCAGGGTGGGATCCCCGGCGGCGATCCGGCCCAGGCTGCGGGCCAGCGCATCCTCGTCGCTGCGGGAATCAGCTTCCACGGCAACCGGCAGCAGCGGTTCGGGCATCTCCCAGGTGGCCAGCAGCAGCGGGCTTTCCCGGGCGGAAATGGTGTCCCCGGTTTCAGCGCTGCCCAGCTTCGCCAGGGCGCACATGTCACCTGCCACGGAGAAGGGAACAGGCCGCAGGCTGGCACCCAGCGGGGAGTAGACGTGGGTGACCCGTTCATCGGTGTCGTGGTCCTGGTGCCCGCGGTCAGCCAGGCCGTGTCCGCCCACGTGGACAGGAGTGTCTTCCCGCAGCGTCCCGGAGAAAACCCGCACCAGGCAGATGCGGCCCAGGAAGGGATCGTTTGAGGTCCGCACTACTTCAGCGGCGAGCGGCCCATCGGGATCGCAGGACAGTCTTCCACCCGGTTCCCCCGCGAGGTCGGTCGTGTCCGGCAGTTTGCCTTCCAATGGTGCCGGGAAGGCGCGCACCAGGACGTCGAGCAGTTCCGCCGTGCCGAGTCCCGTGACGGCGGACGTTGGCAGGACGGGAAAGAACGAGCCCCGGGCGACGGCGGTTTCCAGGTCGTCCGCCAGCACCCCTGTATCGATGTCCTCCCCTTCCAGGTAGCGGTCCATCAGCGTTTCGTCTTCGCTCTCGGCGATGATGCCCTCGATCAGGGCGCCCCTTGCGGTCCCGGCGGCGGCGAGTTCCTCCGGGGCGGCTGGACGGACCTCCGGCGCGGGATCTCCGGAGGAGTAGTCAGTCACCTCCTGGGACAGCAGGCCGAGGAGGCCGGCTGCCCCGCCTTCGGCCGGCACCGGAACGTACAGCGGGAGCACGCCGTCGCCGAACGCTTTCTGGCAGGCGGCAAGGGCGCCGTCGTAATCCGCCCGCGGGTGGTCCACCCTGGTGATGACGACGGCGCGTGGCAGGCCCATGTGCGCGCACTCGCCCCACAGCGCCGTGGTGGTGGCATCAATGCCGTCCACGGCCGAGACCACGAACAGGGCGGCGTCCGAAGCCCTCAGTCCTGCCCGGAGTTCCCCGATGAAATCGGGGTATCCGGGGGTGTCCAGGAGGTTCACTTTGACGTCGCCAACCAGCAACGGGACCAAAGACAGCGTGACCGAGCGTTGCTGGTGCACTGCGGCCGGATCCGAGTCGCTGACCGTGGAGCCGTCAGCGATGGAGCCCTTGCGGGTAATCACCCCGTTGGCTGCCAGCAGCGCCTCGATCAGCAAGGTCTTCCCGGCGCCGGAGTGCCCCACCAGTGCCACGTTCCGAATCCGGGCCGGGTCCTCCGCCGCGATCCCGGTGGCCTGGTCGGCCCGCTTTGCGTCAGGCCCGTTCCTGCCGCCTGCACCCCGTGCCGACTCCTTGGTGCTCTTCACCGACATTGGAACCTCCTGGCATCGTTGCCGGCCGGACCGGACGTGTCATCTGATTCGACACCTTGGGACGGCGGGACGGCAAGAGCCCAGGCTATTTGCTGCGAGCTTTGCGGGTGGCTGCGTCGTTGGCCTTCTGGAGGGCGTGGACCAGTTGGTCCTTGTCCATCTTCGAGCGGCCCTTGACGTCCATTTCCCTGGCCAGCTTGTAGAGGTGTTCCTTGGACGCATTGGCGTCGACGCCGCCGGCAGTGGGCTCGGAGGACCGGATACCCTGCTCCGCGTGCTTGTCAGACGGACCGCGCTTTTCCTTGGGCTCCCAATGGTCGCCCACCTTCTCATAGCTGTGCTTCAGTGAGGCGTAGGCTGCGCGGGCGGCACGCTCTTCGTCGTTGTCATAGGACTCAAGTGCAGAGTCATAGGTCTTCGCGAACGTGTCCTGGGCTTTTTGCCCGGAACGCTGCAGTGTGGACGGCAGTTCGTCCTTGCGGGCATGGTCATTCTTGCCGGTCTTGGGCATGGCACCCATCCTCCTTTAGTCAGCAGGCTGATTATTCGGATGGATCCAGCTTAGACCCGGAGGTGGCGTGGAGCCCCCTGTCGGATTCGAACCGACGACCCCCGCTTTACAAGAGCGGTGCTCTGGCCAACTGAGCTAAGGAGGCGTGCCCCAGAAGGGCGTGCGCCCGCAGGCGCTAGATAAGGTTAGCCCAACTCCCGCCGGGGGTAAAAACGCCCGCGGAACCGGCGGCGGACGCGCAAGGGCCCGCCCCGGAGCAGATCCGGAGCGGGCCCTTGCCCGGGCTGTTTCGCGTTAGCCCTTGGCCGTGATGGCTGCCTGCAGGAAGTCCGGGAACGGCGTCTGGGCGCTGTCGCCCTTGCCCCACTGCTTTCCGTCCACGAACACGGTGGGCGTACCGGTCACGCCGATCGCCGCCGCTTCCTTGGTGGTGAACTTCACGAACGGGCGGTACGTCTTGTCATCCACGCAGGAGTCGATGTTCACGCCCAGGTCGGAGGCCATCTTCTTTAGGTCGTTGTCCGACAGGCCTGCACTGCCCTCCGCGGGCTGCTTGGCAAACAGTGCGTTGAAGAAGTCGGAGTACTTCTCCGGGGACTCGTTGGCCACGCAGGCCGCAGCGTTGGCGGCCCGGGACGAGTAGTTGGTGGTGGACCGGCTGTCCAGGAACCCGAGTGCGCGGTATTCAACGGTGATCTTGCCGTCATTGCGCAGCGAGGTCAGCTGGTCGTTGTACTGGGCCTCGAAGTTCTTGCAGACCGGGCAGATGAAGTCGATGTAGAGGACAACCTTCACCGGCTTGCCGGCCTCAGCTTCGGCGCCCGGGGCCACTACCTCCGCCGGCGGGGTCTTGGGGGCATCCCCCAGGGAGGCCGCGTCGACGGTAGCCGGTTCGGTCTTGGCCACGTCGGTGTTGGCCAGCAGGGTCACGCCGCCGTGGGCGTTGGCGTTGGCGGGGACCGGCCCTTGGTCGGCTACCGGCGCGTTCTGCTTGAGGCTGTTGGTGACCACCAGTGCCACCACCACCAGGATGGCCACGACCGCCGCCACGATGCCCCAGCCAATGAGGAGCTTGTTGCGCTTGTCCTTCTTTACCTGCGCTTCGCGGATCAGGCGCGCCTTTTCCCGCGCCTCCGCGGTTCGCTCAGCCTTGGACTTACGTACTTCGTTTGCGGGGCTCATGAGTTCCTTGGGTCGGTCGACGTAGGGGGACCACTTGGTGGCACCCCAAACATTTTAGGGGAAGAAGCTGAGAGCTTGCGGTTTCAACCATTCTTCCGGGTTGACCAACGGACGAATAGCCCCGATGATTCCGTCCGGCTAGGGTGGCTTAGAGGCACAAGCAACCCCAGGGGGCCGCAATGCAAACACCCGTCCAGGAAAAACCAGCCGGAACAGCTACGGCCGGCAGTTCCGGTTCCGGCCACGCCGGCCATACCAAATACGACTTCATGGTGGTCTCCAACAGGCTGCCCGTGGACCGGGTGGCCCCGGGGGATGACAGCGACGACGGCTCAGGCTGGCGCCGGTCTCCCGGAGGACTGGTGACCGCCCTTGCCCCGATGATGACCAAGACGGACGGCGCCTGGGTCGGCTGGCACGGAGCCCCTGACGAAACGGTCGAGCCCTTCAGCCATGGCGGCATGGACCTCGTTCCAGTACAGCTCAGCACCGATGACGTGGAGCTGTACTACGAAGGGTTCTCCAACGCCAGCCTTTGGCCGCTGTACCACGACGTCATCGCCCCGCCGGAGTTCCACCGCACCTGGTGGGACGCCTACCGTCGGGTTAACCGCAGGTTCGCCGACGCCGTGGTGCGCCATGCGGACCAGGGCGCCACCGTGTGGGTGCAGGACTACCAGCTCCAGCTGGTGCCCCGGTTGCTCCGTGAAGCACGGCCGGACCTGCGGATCGGCTTCTTCAACCACATCCCGTTCCCGCCGCCGGAAATCTTCGCCCAGCTTCCCTGGCGCCAGGCCATCATCGACGGGTTGCTGGGCGCGGACCTGGTGGGCTTCCAGCGGCCCAGCGACGCGGGAAACTTCATGCGCTCCGCCCGCCGCTTCCTCGGCGCCAGCGTCAAGCAGCAGCAGGTGCACGTCAAGGACCACAACGGCCAGTTGACCCACATCGCCCGGGCCCAGGCCTTCCCCATCTCCATCGACGTCAAGCAGATCACCGAGCTCGCCGCCCGGCCGGACATCATCGAACGCGCCCGCCAGATCCGCCAGGACCTTGGCAACCCCAAGACCATCCTGCTCGGAGTGGACCGGCTGGATTACACCAAGGGCATCCGCCACCGGTTGAAGGCCTTCGAGGAGCTCCTGGCGGACGGCCGGCTCACGGTGGGCGATGCAACCCTCATCCAGGTCGCCTCCCCCAGCCGGGAGCGGGTGGAGCAGTACCGGCTCCTGCGCGAGGAAGTGGAAGGCACCGTTGGACACATCAACGGCACCTACGACACCCTCGAAAACACCGCCGTGCGCTATCTGCACCACAGCTACCCCGTGGAGGAGATGGTGGCGTTGTACCTGGCCGCGGACGTCATGCTGGTCACCGCCCTGCGGGACGGAATGAACCTCGTGGCCAAGGAATATGTCACCGCGCGCAACAACAACGACGGCGCCCTGGTCCTGAGCGAGTTCGCCGGGGCGGCCGACCAGCTGAAGCAGGCATTGCTGATCAACCCGCACGACATTGCCGGCCTCAAGAACACCATCATGGCCGCCGTGGAGCTCACCCCGAGGGAAGCCTCACGCCGCATGCGGGCCATGCGCAAACAGATCCTGGACCACGACGTGGACCACTGGTCAGCGGACTTCCTGCGCGCCCTGAACGAGAAAGTGGTCCGCGATGACTCCTGAGCGTCCCGGCAAGGCGCCTTTGGCGCTCACCCCCGAACTCCGCGAAGCCCTGCGACGGATCGCCGGCACGGAGCACCTGCTCGTGGCCATGGATTTCGACGGCACCATGGCACCCATCGTGGATCGGGCGCAGGACGCACGACCGCTTCCCCGGTCGGCCGCCGCGTTCGCGGGCCTCGCCGTGCTTCCACGGACGACGACGGCCCTCATCTCCGGGCGCGCCCTTGCCAGCCTGCGGAAGGTCGCCTCCCCGCCGGTGGACACCCTGCTGATCGGCAGCCACGGCGCCGAAGCGTGGCTGGGGCCGGGCTCCACCGAACTGGCCCTGGAGGAAGACCAGAAGGCGCTCCTGGAAGAGATCCGGGCCGAACTGGCCGGCATCGTCGCAGAGGCACCCGGCACCTCCCTGGAGGACAAGCCGGCCGGCGTCGTCCTGCATACCCGGCAGGCGGAGGACGATGTCGCCGAGGACGCCGTGGCGGCAGCACGGTCGGTGCTCCAGGACCGCAAAGGTGTCTTCCTGAAGGAAGGCAAACGCGTCCTGGAGACTTCGGTGGTCCATGCCTCCAAGGGCGAGGGAGTCACCTTCCTGCGGCAGGCCAGCGGCGCAACCGCAGTGCTGTTCGCCGGTGACGACGTCACGGACGAGGACGCCTTTGGCCGGCTTGAGCCGGGAGACGTTGGGGTCAAGGTAGGCCTTGATTTCACCCAGGCCCAGTACCGTGTCGAGGCACCCGTCCACATTGCGGAACTGCTAGAGGCCCTACTCCAAGAGCGGAGCATTGCCGTGGCCGAAGAGGATCCGCAGGCCGCGTCCGGTTAAGGGGTGATAGGCGGCGGATGTGACGTTTGTAACATTTTCGCCAGGAAGCGCAACGTCTGGCATACTTTGTGTGTGATGTGGCGCACAACCAGCGTGCGGCGTCATTTTGTGCTCCGGGCTTAGGCTCGGAGCACTGTGCAGGAACAAAACTGAATAAACATGAACCATTCACAACGGATCGTCCGGCACGTACCTGCCGGTGAAGGGATTGATAACTGTGGCTACAGTTACTTTTGACAACGCTACGCGCCTGTACCCGGGCACAGATAAGCCCGCCGTCGATAAGCTCAACATCGACATCGCCGATGGCGAATTCCTGGTCCTCGTGGGACCCTCCGGTTGCGGTAAGTCCACCTCCCTGCGCATGCTGGCGGGCCTCGAGGACGTCAACGCGGGCCGGATCCTGATCGGTGACCGCGACGTCACCGACGTTCCGCCGAAGGACCGCGACATCGCGATGGTTTTCCAGAACTACGCGCTGTACCCGCACATGACTGTGGCCGACAACATGGGCTTCGCCCTGAAGATCGCCGGCGTCTCCAAGGAAGAGCGCGCCGAGCGTGTCCGTGAAGCCGCCAAACTGCTTGACCTTGAGCAGTACCTGGACCGCAAGCCGAAGGCACTCTCCGGCGGCCAGCGCCAGCGTGTTGCCATGGGCCGCGCAATCGTCCGTAACCCGCAGGTCTTCCTCATGGATGAGCCGCTGTCCAACCTGGACGCCAAGCTCCGCGTGCAGACCCGTACGCAGATCGCGTCACTGACCCGCCGCCTCGGCGTCACCACCGTCTACGTGACGCACGACCAGGTTGAGGCCATGACCATGGGCGACCGCGTCGCCGTGCTGAAGGACGGCCTGCTGCAGCAGGTTGACACCCCGCGCAACCTCTACGACCGCCCGAAGAACGTCTTCGTGGCCGGCTTCATCGGCTCCCCCGCCATGAACCTGCTCGAGCTTCCCGTGGTCGACGGCGGTGTCCAGTTCGGCGGCACCGTCTACCCCGTGCCGCGCGACGTCCTCGAAGAGGCACACGGCTCCACGGTCACGCTGGGAAGCCGTCCGGAAGACCTGGAAACCGCGCCGCAGGGCGAAGGCCTGAAGGTGGAGGTGGACGTGGTCGAAGAACTCGGCGCCGACGCCTACGTCTACGGCCACACCAACCTTGACGGCAAGGACCACGACATCGTGGCCCGCGTCGACGGCCGCCGTCCTCCGATGAAGGGCGAGGTCATCTACGTCCGTCCGCAGTCGGGCCACGTGCACCTGTTCGACACCAAGACCGGCCTGCGCCTCGGCGACTAACGCCATTGCAGGTTGGGCCGGCCGAAACGCCGGACCCAACCACCCGCATGACCGACGGCGGCCCTCCTCACTGGCGGGCCGCCGTCGGCCTTTAACAACGCCTGCGCGAAATTTAGCCGCCCTGCCCCAAGTACGGAAGAATTGACCCATGACCGAGGAATACAGCGCCCAGTGGCACGACGAACCCACCGACTACGCGCAGATCGGTAAACTGCCGCGGTTCGTGGCGGCCAGTGCCGATGACAACAAAGCGGCCTCGGTAGCGTCGTCCCTGAACATCACCGCCGCGGCAGCGGATCCGGAACTGCTGGACCTGCCCTGGCATATCGCCCTCGAGGAGTGGCCAGCGCAGTACCTGGCGGCCCTCCCCCGCGGCATCTCGCGTCACATTGTGCGCTTTGCCCACCTGGGCGGCTCTGTCATCGCCATCAAGGAAACCTCCGAGCACGTGGCCCGCCACGAGTACCACATGCTCCGCAAGCTGGCCCGTTTCGATGTGCCCTGTGTGGAACCGGTCGCGGTGATCACCGGGCGGACCACCCCCGACGGGCGCCCGCTCAACCCCGTCCTCGTGACCCGGCACCTGAAGTTCTCCATGCCGTACCGCGCGCTGTTCTCCCAGATGCTGCGCAAGGACACCCTGACGCGCCTCATCGATGCCCAGGCGCTGCTGCTGGTGAGGCTGCACTTGATCGGCTTCTACTGGGGTGACGTGTCGCTGTCCAATACCCTCTTCCGCCGCGACGCCGGAGCCTTTGCCGCCTACCTGGTGGACGCCGAAACGGGCGAGCTGTACCCGGACCTGTCCACCGGCCAGCGCGAATACGACCTGGAAATCGCCAGGGTCAACATCGCCGGCGAACTGATGGACCTGCTGGACGGCGGCCTCATCGAGGAGAAGGTGGACCCCGTCGCCACCAGCGAGCTGATCATGGACAGCTACCGGCGGCTGTGGGCTGAACTGACGGAGAAGGAATCCTTTGAGCTGGGCGAACGCTGGCGGGTGGGCGCCCGCATCCGGCGCCTGAACGAACTCGGCTTCGACGTGGAGGAATATGCCATCAAGACCACCCAGAACGGCTCCACCATCCAGCTGCAGCCCAAGGTGGTGGACGCGGGGCACCACCAGCGGCGGCTGCTCCGGCTGACCGGCCTGGATGCGCAGGAGAACCAGGCCCGCCGCCTCCTCAATGACATGGACTCGTTCCGGGCGGACAACAACCCTGAGATGGACGAGGAATACAGCGCGCACCTTTGGGTCAGCCAGATCTTCGAGCCGATCGTGCGTTCCATCCCCCGGGACCTGTCCGGCAAGCTCGAGCACGCCGAGGTGGTCCACGAGGTCCTGGAGCACCGGTGGTACATGTCCGAGAAGCAGGAACGCCACATCCCGCTGGCAGAGGCCGTGCAGTCCTACATCGACTCGATCCTGCGGCACCGGCGCGACGAGGCAGCGATCATGCTCAACCCGGACACCGAATTGCTGAAGATCCTTGAGGTGGAGAACGAGGAGTCGCGCTATGGTGCCGATGAATCCGATGACGAATACCCGGATTCGGACGACTGACTCCTAGATGGCCTTTCCGGGGTTGAGGACTCCGGCAGGATCGAACAGGTCCTTGATCCTGCGCTGGAGTTCCCGGACCGGCTCCGGTTGCTCCTGGCCCAGCCAGCGCAGCTTGTACTGGCCTACGCCGTGCTCTCCCGTGATGGTTCCGCCCATGGCCAGGGCCACGGTGATGGACTCGTCCAGGGCCACCTGGAGCCGCTCCATGGCGCCGGCTTCCACGTCCTGGCCCTGCCTGTCGATCCAGAACGTGGGGTGCAGGTTGCCGTCCCCGGCGTGTGCCACCACCTTAAGGTGCACCTGCTGGGCGGCGGCCATGGCCTCGAGCTCCGCAACGTAGTCCACCAGGCGGGAGCGGGGAACAGCGACGTCCTCGCCCACCCGGTACTCGTCGTCCACCTCCGTGCCGCGACTGTGCCGCCGCAGCTCCACCAGCCGCTCCGCTTCGGCGCTGGCCTCCGTGGTGACCGTGGCCCCGCCGTCGCGCAGGACCTGCCGCACCACCTCCGCTTCGGCGGCAGCCCCAAACCCGTCGGTCTGGACCAGCAGCAGCGATTTCCCGCGGGCAGCGAGGTCGGACCCGTGGATGTCGTCGAGCTGGGCCAGCGTACCGCCGTCGAGCAGCTCCATGATGGCGGGCTGGACGCGGGCCCTTCCCACCGCCAAGACGCCGGCAGCGGCAAGCCTGAAGTCCGGGTAGAAGGCCGCGACGGTGTGCACTTCCCGGGGCAGGTACTTCAGCCGCACCGTGATTCCGACGACGATCCCCAGTGTGCCTTCGGATCCCACGAAGAGTCCGGTGAGGTCGTAGCCGGCCACGCCTTTGAAGGTCTGGTGGCCGGTGTGGATGAGAGAGCCGTCCGCCAGGACGACGTCCAGCGCCAGGACAGAGTCCCTGGTGACCCCGTACTTGGCACACCGCAGGCCGCCGGCATTGGTGGCCACATTGCCGCCGATTGTGGAGCTCCGGAAACTGGCAGGGTCCGGCGCGTACATGAGGCCGTGCTCCGCGGCGGCCTCGTTGAGCACGGCGTTCACGACGCCGGGCTCCACCACAGCTGTTTCGTCGTCCGGGTTCAGGGCGAGGATCCGGTCCATCCGCTCCAGGGAGAGGACAATGCAGTTGGCGGTGGCGTGGGCACCGCCGGAGACGCCCGTGCCGGCTCCCCGGGGCACGATCGCCACGCCACTGTCCGCGCAGGCCTTCACTACCGCCTGCACGTCGGCCACCGATTCGGGGAACACCACGGCCAGCGGAAGCTGGAAGTCGATCACTGGCGCCTGGTCCACCGCGTACCGGCGGAGCGGGACCTCGCCCGTGACCACCTGGCCAGGTGCCAGGATGGCTTCCAGCTCGTCAACGATGCTTCCCACAAAGCCTCCATCCGTCGTCGGACATACCTTCCCAGTCTAGGTGCGCAGCAGGCGGAACCCGGGAGTTCTCTTCTCTGTAATCGCTTCCAGTTCCACCCCTGCCGCTGGGCCGCATCCCGGAATTAAGGTTCGGAAACATTTATGGAAGCGTTTTCATTAAATTGGCGCTTCGCCGTTATGCTGGCTTGCATGTCTGTCGAAACTGTGACCCAGGACACTTCCACCTCAGCGGGTCCCCTGACGCTCATCCACCCTGCTGACACCATCCCTGGCTGGTGGCGCTCCGCGGTGATCTACCAGGTGTATCCCCGGTCATTCCGTGACCTTAACGGCGACGGCATTGGCGATCTCGCGGGGATCACCGAAGAACTGCCGCAGCTGGCAGACCTGGGCGTCGACGCCGTGTGGCTGTCTCCCTTTTTCAAGTCCCCGCAGCGGGATGCCGGCTACGACGTCAGCGACTACTGCGACGTGGATCCCATCTTCGGCACGCTCGGCGACTTCGACGTCATGATGGCCGAATCCCACCGCCTGGGCCTGCGGGTGATCGTGGACCTGGTCCCCAACCACTGCTCCGCCCAGCATCCCGCGTTCCAGGCGGCCCTTGCAGCGCCTGCCGGAAGCCCGGAGCGGAACATGTTCATCTTCCGTGACGGGACCGGTTCCGACGGGCAGGAACCGCCGAACAACTGGCAGTCCCACTTCGGCGGACCTGCATGGACGCAGGTGGAAGGGCAGAGTGGCCAGCCTGGTCAGTGGTACCTGCACCTCTTCGACTCCTCGCAGCCGGATTTCAACTGGGACAACCCGGCCGTCCACGCAGAGTTCGAGCGGGTGCTCCGGTTCTGGCTGGACCGCGGCGTTTCCGGCTTCCGGGTGGACGTGGCCCACGCTCTGGTCAAGGCTCCGGGACTGCCGGGCTGGGGCGGACGCGCGGACGGCGGCAGCAGCGACGGCTATCCAGGCCACGAGGCGCCCATGTTCGGCCAACCCGGCGTCCATGACATCTACCGGAAGTGGCGGTTGCTCCTGGACGAATACGGACCCGACCGCATTCTCTGTGCCGAGGCCAGCGTGGACCTCCACCGGCTTGCCCAGTGGGTCCGGCCGGATGAAATGCACCAGGCCTTCAATTTCCCCTATCTCCACGCAGGCCTGGACGTTTACCGGCTCCGCTCGGTCATCACCGACTCATTGACCGTCCTTGACGGCGTGGGCGCCCCCAGCACCTGGGTACTTTCGAACCATGACGTGGTCCGCCACGCGAGCCGGTTTGGCTACAACGGGCTGGGTCCGCGGGACGGGGACGGCATAGGCCCGGCAGACCACCAGCCGGACCATGACCTTGGCCGCCGCCGCGCGGCCGCTGCCTCGATGTTCATGCTGGGGCTGCCCGGTGCAGCCTATCTTTACCAGGGCGAGGAACTGGGGCTGCCTGACGGAATCGAGATTCCGGACCATCTCCGCCAAGACCCCACGTTCGCCCGCACCGGCGGGCAGCGGCTTGGCCGCGACGGCTGCCGGGTTCCCCTGCCGTGGCGCGGCGAGGACCCGCACCTGGGATTCGGCTCGGGAAGCGATCCCTGGCTGCCCATCCCTGCCTCCTTCAAAGCACTGGCGAGGGACCTGCAGGCGGAATCGCCGGCGTCGCACCTCTCCCTGTACCGCGACGCACTGGCCTGCCGGCGTGGACTGGACCTGGGCCGCGGGTCGTTGTCATGGGCAGAGGACCGGTGCACCGGTTCCTCCCTGGGCTACGTGAACGGCACTACGCTGGTGCTTATGAACCTGAACCACGAGCCGCTGGAAATGCCGGCAGGCAACGTCCTCATTCGCAGCCTGCCCGCGGGCGCGGGCCACGCCCTTGCCTCCGGTGAGACCGCGTGGATTCAGCTTGGACCGGACGCCGCAGCAGCTTTCTGACGATGGCAGGCATCAAAGAAGTTGCCAGCCGGGCAGGCCTGTCCGTTGCCACGGTCTCGCGGGCATTGAGCGGCAAGTCCAACGTCTCTTCCAGGAGCCGCCGGCTGGCCCAGGAAGCCGCCCGGGAGCTCGGATTCGTCCCCTCCTACCATGCGTCGAGCCTCGCGTCCGGGCGGAACCACAACATCGGCCTGGTGGTGCCCAACGTCCAGCGCTGGTACTTCTCATCGGTACTGGAAGGGGTCTCCGAAACCCTGCTCGATGCCGGCTACGACCTGACGCTGTACAACGTGGGCGAGCAGCCGGAGAGGCGCAACAGCATCCTGACGGACTTCCTGCTGCGGAAGCGCCTGGACGCGGTAATCGCCGTGGCACTGGTGCTCAGCGAGGAGGAAATCGGCCAACTGCTGGCCGTGCACCGTCCGATTGTGGGCATCGGTGGTGCCCTGCGCGGAGCATCCACCATCCGGATTGATGACAAGGGCCTGGCCATGATGGCCACCCGCCACCTGATTGGCCTGGGGCATACCCGGGTTGCGCACATCACCGGGGACGCCGGGCTGACCAGGGACTTCAGGCTGCCCCAGCTTCGGCAGGAGGGCTTCACCGCGGCCCTGGCAGGAGCGGGACTGGAATTCCGGCAGGAGTGGCATGCAACTGCCGACTTCACCATCCAGGGCGCCTACGCAGCAGGCCGCCGGCTCCTGGGGACGTCCGCCGAGCGTCCTACTGCCGTTTTTGCAGCGTCCGACGAAATGGCGGTGGGCATCATGCTCGCCGCGCGCGACTTTGGGCTTCGGGTCCCGGAAGATCTCTCCGTAGTGGGCATTGACGGGCACGAGCTGGCCGAAACGTTCGGCCTGACCACCGTCAGCCAGGATCCCCGCGGACAGGGAAGGCTTGCGGCAGCCACGGCCTTGGCGCTGCTGGAAGGGGCCGGCGGGGATTCCGACGGCGGCCCGGCAGCTACGGCAGCCCAGGACCAGGAATACCCCACGGAATTCGTGATCCGCCACAGCACCGCGGTACCGCCGGACCTTGCGGGACGGCAGGCCTAGGGCTGGTTTTCGGGCGCAGCGCCATCTTCTGATGCGGCGGCACCCATGAACCGTGCGAACCTCTCCAGGATCAGCGGCCAGGCGTCCACGTATTCCCCACGGACGGCAGCAGGGTCCTCGGCGCCTTCCCACCCTTCATGGAATACCCGGACCTCCGTTCCCGAGTCGACGGCCCGGAACACCACCAGCAGCTCGGTGGACCACAGCGCCGTGGTCCCGGGGTGCCAGGTGGCGTGGAAGGACAGCGGCGGCTGCCAGTCGTCCAGCGTTCCCCAGATGCTGGTACGGCCATCGTCAGCCGTCTCCAGGATGAGGTTCTCCTCGAATTCAACATAGGAACCTGCCCCGTAGACACCGTGCTTTTCCAGAGGCCACCACAAGTGCGCGTGGTCGGTGAAGCCGGCGAATGCGCGGGCCACAGGACCCGGGACCAGGACGGTGTTCACTACTGGCTCCAAGGGATCCGAAGCCTGCCGGCTCTCGTCTTGGGAGGGGTCCTGGGCGTGGCTGAAGATACTGCTCATGAGGGTCAATCCTACCCGCGGGTGCTTGGCGGTCCTTCGGTGTGGGGGAGGCTTTAAATGTCGAAGGGCCCTGACGTTCCTTGTCAGGGCCCTTCTGTAATGATGTTCCGGCGGTGACCTACTCTCCCACACCCTCCCGGGTGCAGTACCATCGGCGCTGTGGGTCTTAGCTTCCGGGTTCGGAATGGGACCGGGCGTTTCCCCCACGCTATGACCGCCGTAACC
>NZ_JBFTLY010000025.1:0-46562 GCF_056396685.1 Pseudarthrobacter sp. 05T312 | reverse complement strand
AGGTGTGAGGTCGGCGTTGGCGTGGGTAACGTAGGACACGAGGGCCTCCTGGCGTCGAGATGAGTGTGGTAACCCAAATCGATACCGGAGGCCCTCGCCTCTTACATCACGCCACGCTGTTCACAACGTCCCTGGGAATTACACCTAGAGAACCACAGCCGCCGCTCCCCTACCTCCAGCGACTCGATCCGGCCCTGGGGCTTTAGCCCCGTCGGCTGCAGCTCAGCCAAGTCTTAGCCAGGCCGGCCTTTTCAGTGGGCCTCTTCATACGCTTTCATGATGTCTCGACTAATCCGGCCCCGGGAGCTGGGGCTGTACCCGTTGGCCTCGGCCCATTCCCTGATTCGCTGAGTCTGTTCCCGGTTCGACGTCGTGGCCCTGCCTCTCTGGCCGGTTGAGGATCCACGAACACGCCGACCACGAGCAATATAGGGTCCCAGCGCCTTGCGCAGCCCGGCTGCATTCTCTTCTGCCAGGTCGATTTCGTACTCGACACCATCGAGGGCAAACCTGACCGATTCTTGGGCTTCCTCGCCTGAAATGTCATCAATCAGCTGAACATGAACTTTGCGGGCCAATGGGGTTCCTTTGCTCGGATTAACGGTGCAGCTCCCCCATGCCAACGCCCATCTTTGAGCTCAACACTACCCAAGCCCGCCATCTACCACCGTGAAATGGCCGCCGGATATCGCTGCGTATCAGATGACAGCACCGCCCGGATTTCGAACCGGCAAAGCCGGTCGTCGTCCCTCTTTCAGTCCCTCTGAAGGTAGGCAAGCATCTCCGGGGTGGTCAGGAGGACACGGGGCGAAGCCGCCTTGCTCTGAATTACGATGCCATCCAATTCCTGACCGGCGTCCAAGAGCTTGGCGACCCACGTGGCTCGCTGTTTGTTCACGTAGCCGATCTTCTTCGCTGGGCGGCCCGTCGTGATCGCGACAGCGTTAGCGTCGTGTTCGTTGTTGGGTTCGCGGACAGCCTGAACGCGTTGGCCGTTCCGGAACTTGAACGGTTTGTTCGGATCCTCATAGAAGCCCATGCCAACGACGCGGAACGCGAAAATCTGAAAATGTCGCAACGCAAGGATTTTGTAATCGACCAACTGCCCGTTGTGGAGGGCCAAGTCCAAGCCGTTGCTGGACGATACGAGGCGAAGTGGCGGCATACCGTCAGGGCCGGCCACCAGTTCGCTCTTGGCTTCTGCCGGCGGAACATAACCCGCGCGGTAGCTCTTGACGCTTTGACCGGCGGCCGCAGCCTTAGCCTTTTCTGCCTCGTAGTTTCGCCGTGCAGGCGAACGGCGAGGCGATCCCCCGGAGTCCCCGCGCAGCGGGACCGGAGTCACCGGCGGCAGGCGAGCTGGTTCAGGGGACTCCGCTGACAAGCTCGCCGGTTCCTGAGCGCCCGGAGCTGCCGCTGTGGTCCCGCCAAAAATTGCCTTTACTTTGTCCCAAACCCCCATGTGCTGACTCTATCGAGAGCGGCGGATGAAGGGTGTGTGAATCGCTGGAGGTACAGGACCCTGGCTTGACGCGAACGGGGACAGGTGCCTGACGTCCGATTGTGCTGTGCCCGAATCGTTCAATCAAAAACGGCCCAAGAGAGCTATTGACCTACTTTGGTATCGGTCGTGAGTTCTGACCAACCGCGCACGACCACTCCCGTCCTGCAGTTGCGTCCGCTCAACCACTCGCAGACTTGAGGAAACTACTAGCGACCCGGAGGACTCTGCTCCCGGTATCCTGGGGCAGCCACGGAGGATTGCTCGAGGAATGCCTTAACGCGTTCGACATACTCTCGAAAGTAGAGCCTGTAGTGCTGTTCATGTTGGAAAACATAGCCTCCCGCCTCGGCCGGCAGGCTGAAGTACTGCCCGACTTCGAGGACCGTGGCTCCGCCCTCCCCCGGGCGTAGGAAAGTCCGCGTACGCGCCGCAGGGTCTTCTGCTCCCAAGCTCCTGGTGATAGCCAGTTGCTGCGGAATCTCTTCCAGGACCTCGAGTGCCGAAACTTGCTCCACACCATCTCGGACCGAGATAAATACCTGGATTTCCCCGGCTCCCTCCACCGGCGGAGCTCGGAATCCTCGAACCACGTCCGGGAATAAGAGCACGCTGTTCTCCGGTGGTTGGATGAAGTCCCACACCTGCCGTGGTGAAGCGTAGATGGTGGCGGAAGCAGATACGTAATGCACGGAAGCTTCAGCCACTGGCTGCATGCCCGACCGGCGTTCGAACCAAGGACTCATGGCGAGAGTGTTTCATCGCAGTCGCTGACCGACAAACCGCCACACTCAAGGATGCCTTCCTGGGCGCGGCAATAAGGGTCGTTTTGACGACCGCCTAGTGGCGCCGATCTAGCGGCACTGAATACATCGAATGTCACCAATCCCCGCTTCGGCCTCGATTAGAGTGTCCGCCATGGCAGAGATCGTGTTTCCACCACTAATCGTCACCGCCGCAGCCATTCGTCAGCTGGAATTGATTGGAGGGCATGCGCGGGTGGACATCCAAAACGGAGGCTGCTGTGGAAACACATATGTGTTCACCCAGGGCCCAGGCAATGACTCGGATACCAAATACGGATGTCCCGGTGCGGAACTGTTTGTCAGCGACGCTGCACGGGCCGTGCTGGTCGGAGCAACCCTCGACTACAGTCCCACGGTCAAACCTGCGCGCTTTCGGGTGCTAAAAAACCCGAACACTCCCAAGCGGTGTTCCTGCAACCGCTCCTTCGGACGCGACTGGCCAGGAAAGGGACAGCCTGCATGCGCTGCCCGCACCCCAATGCCTTGGGAGACATGAGTTTCGGTTTCGGTCGCGGGCGCCATCAACTGTAAACACACAGGACAGCGCCAGTCGGTCGGCGCATACCGTCGTTTTTGACCGCTCCTCCGAGGACCAGTTCCACCGTGCAACTTTCGAGCAGTGCGCGGCATCTCTTCCCTCGTCACGGGGCAACCCGGGCAGGACATAGGAAGCTAAGTATTTGTATCGAACCGCTGATCTGGGTGAGGCACCGTTAGGATTTCTTAGTGGCTGATCAAGATAAGAAAAAGAGCGATCTAGGTTCGAACTCCCTGGCGGGCGCCATAGGTGCATGCGTAAGCACTCCATTCCTTGTCTACTTGGCCGCCATTTGGACCGGAACCATTTCAGGCCCAACCAATCCGAGATTTTGGCAGGATCTGGCGCCCCTCGGCATCATCGTGGTGCTGCTCGTCCTTTTTGGGATAAGGGCCACACGGCGTTTTATCCTCGGCATGATCCGACCGCTGAAGAAGCCTGTTCTATGGATTCGCGGCCTTCGGATCACCGATGAGCGACGGCGGAGCCTGAACCTTGCCGAGGAACGCAATGAAGCTCTCGCGGAAGTATCACGACGAAATTCAAAACCGGAAGCATTCACCGTTGCCTACACGCCCGCATCCCCGGTGAACGGGGTCGATTGGTTCCTCTTGACGGACTACTCAGGCCTGAGCGGCAGCGGCCCCATGAAGGACATTCGCATCACCGGGCCCAAGCACCAGATAGCGATGAAAGAGCACGACGGCCCAACGATCCCCGACAAAGATCTCGACGATCCTTATCATTTCTGCGGTCGCGTGACCGATCAGGGGTACCAGACAGGTATCGACTTCAGGGTTTCATGGAAAGACCCGGACAACTATCCTCGATGGGATTTCTACCATGTCCCGGCCAGCGATCAACCGCTGAAGGGAGTGCGGACTGGCCCACACGAGGTCAGCTATGGCGACCTCATTACTAGCAAAAATATCAGTGATGGATCGCTCACCGTTAGGTGGGCCTCCACGAGCGCGACTATGGGCAGACTCGTCCCCAATGGGCCGGTCTGGAAAGTCGAATCCGGCCGGACTGAGGGGCGAGTAAAACCCCAGTTCCTCGTTGAAGATGAACTGGGTAATGCCGAGAGCTCAGCTAAGGGCGTCGAACTACTTAAGATCAATGCGATCAAGGAGGACTAGTCGCCGCAACCGACTAATCCACACCCGGCTCACAGTGACGAACACCAGCTAGCCTACTGGTCTCAAGGTGGCTAGAAGGGTCAGACTGCACTGTCATTGCCGACCACTAAACCATCCGGCGGGGCGAGCGTGCGCCGTCAGAACAGGCGCTGAGAGGATGTGTCATGCGACAGAAACCGATGGGACGGGACTCGGATCAGATCCTGGCGGAGGACGAGGTCTCCTCGGCCGTGCGCAGCCACCTAGAGAAGGAAGGTTGGACGATCACGAGTTGGGCTCCGGCCATCGGTCGGGTTCGCGGAGACGACATTGCTGCTGAACTAAAGGGCAGAAAGCTCGTCGTTGAGGTCAAAGGAGAGGGCAGTTCCAACTCCGGGTCGAGGAAATTTGGTCTGACATTCAACAGCAGCCAAGTGACCACCCACGTCGCAATGGCGTCCTACAAAGCTCTGCAAGCTGTGTCGCAAGGGCATGAAGCTGGCATCGCTCTACCCGACAACCTGTTGCATCGCCGAACTTTGAGCACCATTCAGCCGGCCCTAGTCAGCCTCGGTATAACGATTTTCTTAGTAAACCGGCACGGAGCTGTGACTGTGGTCTAGCGACCACAGAAGTTTGCCCCCTTCTTCTCCTGACTCCGGTCAGTGGCTATTGGATTCCCAGAATTTGCGTTTAGTCCGCTGGCCAACTAAAAATGCCCAACAGCCGGCCGCGCCAGCGGACCACCGATAACTGGTTGGAGCGCAGCGGAAACCAGTCACTCCCCCCGATCCCGCGACATACGCCCGGATCACTTTTTCGACGGTGAACCTCGTGGCAGGATGAGCCCCATCATGGATGGACTGCTGCGAAGGCCCCGTATGCCGAGTGGGTGCTGATGTACCGTCTCGGCCTGGGCCGGGACCGCATCGCCGCTGTGGTGCGCGCCGCGCCGGCGACCGTGGGCTACCACTTGGGCATTGCGCGCCGCCAGGACCCCGAGCTTGAAGCAGCGCACATCGCCGCCGGGGCGCCATTGTCCCCGGCCGCTGTGGCGCGGATGGAGGAAGTCATCGCCTGGGTCGCCGGCGCGGGCCGGCTGCCGCGCGGCCGCGCCACTGACCAGGCAGAGCGTTCCACGGAACGCCTGGATCAGGCAGCGTCGCAGGGAGGCAGCCGCCGGGACACTTCATCCCTCCTACCGGGACGGACTGGCCCGGATCGCCGGCTGGGACACCAACGCTAGGACAGCTGCCGACGAAGCCCGCTGGCACACGCGGCTGGCAGAGCTTGTGCGGTACCGCGCCGAGGGCAACGACTGGCCCCGCCACCGCGAATACGACACCGAACAGGAACACACCCTCGGAGTGTGGATCCACGGTCTAAGGCAGAAGCTAAGGGAAGACACCCTCTCCTCTGACAAGGCAGCCCAACTTGACGCCGCGGTCCCGGGCTGGCAAAAAGGGAGAACGAGGGGCGGCCCAGCTCGGTCCTGAACGCGTCACCCGATTCCGCCCCCACATCTGTTCAAGGACGGACCTGGACACCGTGGCCAGCGGGCTCGACCTGGCCCGACCGGATCGGTTCCTTGGCAAATAATTGGCAAAGGAATCGCTGTGAAGTGGTGTTTTCAACTGTTGGAGAGTGTGACCAAAAATCCCCCGTTTAGCTGGAAAATCAGGGCTTTTGAGGATTTTCCGCGAAACTGCGGGGATGATGAAATGGGTTCAAATCCCACCGTCACCGCCAGATAGAAAGGCCCCGCTTCCCTTGCAAGGGAAGCGGGGCCTTTCTTCATTTCAGTGAAAAGTTGCCCAGGGTGACCCCACGAAGAGCGCTACCGCCCGGTCCGGGCCGGATGAGTCAGCGGGTCGGATCGATCATCGTCATGCCCGCAAGGTTGGCAGTATCCAGCCGGGGCAGCGTTTCGGCAGCCTCCTCCAGCCCGATGACGCGTTCGATCAACTTCTGCGGTTCAAGTGCCCCAGACTCGATGAGCGCGAGCATGCCGGGGTAGTCCGCTGCGGCCATTCCGTGGCTTCCAAAGACGTCCAGTTCCCAGGCGATCACGCGGGCCATGGGCACGCGGGGGTGGCCTTCCACCGGCGGCAGGAGCCCGATTTGGACGTGCCGGCCCCGGCGGCGCAGGCTCAGGAGCGCATCCGCGCAGGTCTGCTCACTGCCGACGGCGTCGATGGCGACATGGCTTCCTCCGGTCAGCGCGTGCACCTGAGCCGGAATGTCTGACCCGTCAGCAGCCACAACGTGGTCCGCGCCGAGGGACGCCGCAACCTCGAGGGCAGCCTGGTTCCGGTCGACGGCAATGACCTTGGCTCCGAGCGCCTTGGCGATCATGACGGTGCTGAGCCCGACGCCGCCTGCCCCAATGACGGTGACCCATTCATCGGCATTGAGGCCCGCCCGTCCGGTCAGAGCCCGGTAAGCGGTGGCAAACCGGCAGCCCAGGCTGGCGGCCGCTTCGAAGCTGACGCCGTCGGGAACGGCCACGAGGTTGGTGTCAGCAGCGTGGATTACTACCTGCTCGGCGAAGGAACCCCAGTGCGTGAAGCCGGGCTGTTGCTGCTGAGGGCAAACCTGGGCATTGCCGGCCAGGCACCACTCGCAGGCGCCACATCCTTCCACAAAGGGGGCGGTGACGCGGTCGCCGGCCCTCCACTTCGTAACGCCCGGACCGACACTGACCACTACACCGGCGAACTCGTGGCCCGGGACGTGCGGCAGCGCTATATCGTCGTGACCGGCCCAGGCATGCCAGTCGCTGCGGCACAGTCCGGTGGCGACCACACGGATGACAACGCCGCCCGCCGGCACCTGCGGCTCCCCAACCTCACGGACGGCCAGCGGCCCTGCTATTTGGTCCAAGACAATTGCGCGCACATGGCCTCCACTCATCGACGTCGCCCGTTCACATCCGTTCGCGGGTCCGGCCGACATCTTCGCACGTGGCGTCGCCACGATAAAAAGCCACCCGAAGGCTGCCCAGCGGCCGGACGGAGCCTGAGGTCAGAGATTTCGTGGCAGTCAGAGAAGCCGCTGGTACATGCGGTGGTCCTGCCACCGGCCAGCTATCCGCAGGTATGCGCGCGCCGTACCGTAGGCCTCAAAGCCGTTCTTTTCCAGCACCCGTTGCGAGGCAGCGTTGTGCACCAGAGTGGCTGCTTCGAGTCGGTGGAGCCCGAGGCCATTTTTCGCAATGTCCACGGCCGAGGCCACTGCCGCCGTCATGAGTCCCCTGCCCTGGAAAGCCTGGGAGATCCAATAGCCGACGTGGGCGTTCTGGAAGGCACCCCGGACGATCGAGCTCAGCGTCAGGAGGCCCTGGATGCCTTCATCACTGCACAACACCATGGACAGTGCCGCCCCTGCTTCAAGATCGGCTTGCCTTCTCCTGATCACCTCGCGCTGGCCTTCTACCGTGTAGAACTCCTCCGCCCTGACCGGCTCCCAGGGTGCAAGGTGGGACCGGTTCGCTTGGAAGGCGGCAGCGAGCGGGCCCGCGTCCCCAACCCGGACGGGACGAAGGATGATGCCATCAGCGAGTTCGAGGGAAAAGTCCACTGGTCCAAACTACACAGCAGCGATGCGGACAGCACCCACGTCAGGTATCACCGCCGGTGGACCGATTGTCGCAGCCATCAGGCAGAATAAGGCTCAACTAGTCAGGTGTCTGGAAAGCAAGCGCTAAACGAGAATCCAGGACGGGAATGAACGAATACTTTGCTGCCTCTTGCGATAGGGGCGTGCTGCAGTTGGAGTGGAACCCCGACGTCCATATAACGTACGACCTTGCGGTGCGGGCTGCCCGGGTCCTGGAAGGGATCAGCGCCGGCCTGATGCTGCCCCTTCTGGTGGATCTCGCGGGAGTTGCCGGGCTGACGCCGGAGGCCAGGGCCGGCATGAACGCCTACCGCGGGTTTTCCGCCGTCGCCCTGGTCGGGGACGGACCCATGGGCAAAGTGGTGGCCGCATTTTCCCAGCGGTCGTTGACTCCCACGGCGTACTTCACGGACCGGAGCGAGGCCATGCATTGGCTGTCGGAGCAGGCCGCCCCAACCGGGATGCCGGGTAGGGCCGCCCAAGCGGAGCATTGAGGGCCGCTGCGGTCAGAGCAGTGCCGACGGCGGCGGCTTCCTTCGCGCGTGGCCTTCGGCGCGCTTCTTAATACCAAGCAGCATGGCGCGGTCCATGACAAGGTAGCCAGGCCGAAGCAGGAAATCCGTCACGCGAAGACTGAGTGGCCGTCCAGGTCCCGTCAGCGTCCGGAGCAGCAGCCTGGTCCCCGCGTCGCCGGCATCGCGGAGCACGAACTGCCACGTCCCCGTGACAGTCCCGGGTGGCGCGCCGGGGCTTGAATCGAGAACCAGGTGGCTCCCGCTTTGAATCTCCACTACACGCGGCCCGCGCCGGCCGCCCGGGTAACCAACAGGTGTGAAGGCGATGATGTCATCCACCTTCAGGTCCTGCCACTCTGGATGCACTCGGTCCGCTTTGCTGACGTTCAGGCGGAGCAACCCGTTTTCCACCCAGGTGTAGGAGTACAGGCCCGCACGGTCCACCCCCATCTGCACCAGCCATGGCCAGACTTCGTCCGGACGGGCGGAGACAGTTACCGCCATGGTCTGCACCTCATCCGGTCGGGGTATCAGTTGGTCGCCTGGAAGAGCCATGGAACGCTCCGGCTCCGTTGTCCCCCATGTCCCCAGTGCACGGGGCAGGAGACCATGGGTGAACGCACCGGTGGCGGCGGCTGCTAGGACGCCGCCAAACCGGCGGAACTTGCGCCTCGACGGATGCCCGGAGCCAGGACCAGCCAGTGCAACGAAATGCGACGTCGTGCGGTCCATGGCACTCCTCCTGCTGGCTCTGGGGATGCCTCGAGGCTACGAACAAACGCCCCGAGGCCCCAGAGTCCAAAGCCCCCTACAGCCGGGTATCGAAGGACCCGCAGAACACGTTCTCGTTGAACGTGCCCTGGAACTCGGACTTCCCCTGGATCTTTTCGACGGCAGCCCGGATCGCTTCCCGGGTGCCCGCGTGGGCGTGGATGGCTGTTTTGACCATGGGCACGTCGATCAAATGGTTCGGCTGGTTGAGGGACACGAACACGGTGGGCACTTCCGTGACGTACCAGGGAATTTCCGCTGCCATGGGCGATGACCACTTGATCCGGATGGCAGCCTCCTGCGCGAAACCCTTCACGTTGGCGAAGACAAACGCAGCGTCGTACTTCTCCGCGTAGTCCCCCGTGGCTTCCTCCGAAATGATGGACATGAAGTTCACGCCCGCCTCCCCGGCAGCCTCACGCTGTTCAGCGGTGCGGAAAAGGTGCACCTCGAATCCGGCAGCTTCGAGTTCCTCCTTGACCACCTCAAGGTAGGCCAGCGGGTCGGCGCGGGTGAAGTCGGCGCCGCCGGAGATTCCGTACAGGCGGATCCGGGGATGGGTCTGCGGAGTGATGGGCAGGTTGCCGGCGGTGTCCTTGACCAGGGTGACCGTCTTGTCCGCGATCTCGGCGGCCACCGAACGGTGCGCAGCAGATCCAATGACGGCAAGCGCCTCGGCGGGCGGCACCAATTGGTCCGCGGCTTTGAGGTGCAGGCCCAGCGACGCCTTCAGCCCGAGGATCCGCCGCAGCGCATCGTGGAGCCGCTGCTCGGTGATGATCCCGGACTTGTACCCGTCCAGCATGTACTGGAAGTCCTCTGCCGGGTTCCGGAAGAACAGGAACATGTCGCAGCCGGCCGCAATGGTGGCCGGCACCAGGTCCTTGCGTTTCTTCGCCTGCGTCAGGCCCACCATCTGGGAGGCGTCCGTCAGCACCAGTCCGTTGAAGCCGAGTTCCCCGCGCAGCAGGTCCTGCAGCAGTTCAGGCGAGAGTGTGGCCGGGAGGATCTCCGCGTCGGCCAGTTCCGGCCGGAAATGCCGGGAAACCTCCGGCGCCCCGATGTGGCCCACCATGATGGACTGAACGCCGTGGGCAATCATTTCCCTGTATACGTGCCCGTAGGTCCGGTCCCATTCCTCATAGGGGAGGGTGTTGTAGGACGTGACCACGTGCTGGTCGCGCTCGTCGATACCGTCGCCCGGGAAGTGCTTCATGGCGCAGGCCGTGGGCGATTCGCTGATGCCGTCGAAGTATTCCTTGGCGCGCTCCACCACGATTTCCGGGGTGTTGCCGAAAGAACGTGTGGAAATGACGGTGTTCCGCCAGTTGTAGTGGATGTCCACGATCGGCGCGAAGGCCCAGTTGCAGCCCAACGCCGCGGTTTCCGCCCCGGCCACCTGCCCCATTTGGCGGGCTATGTTCTTGTCCGGGTGCGAGCCGGCCTGGAGGTGCGTGGACACGAACGTGCCATCGTCACAGCTGCCCGCACCGCCCATTTCAGGGTTGGACGCGATCAGCAGCGGAATCCGGGTCCTGGACTGCGCGTAGCGGATGTGTTCCTGCACCGCAGCTGAAGGGCCCGGGCGGTACCGCATGCCGCCCACGTGGTAGGTGTCCAGCACGCCGTCGAGGTACTCAGGTGAGTAATCGTTGTTGTGGTTGATGAACAGCTGCCCGATCTTTTCCTCGAGCGTCATGGCACCCAAGGTTCCCTCCACCCAGGCGATGGCGCCGGCGTCGAGGTTGAACGGGGCGGCGGCAAGGTCGACGTCGAACTCCCGGGGAGCAGTGCCCTGCTCTTTCTTAGGTGAAGGTACGACGGCGCCGATCCCCTTGAGTGCCTGGGCCACGACGTCCGGAACAGGCGCGGCGATGTCGACGACGAACCCGGCTTCGTCAGCGTCGAGTGGTTCCAGGGTGGCGAGCTGGGAGTCGAGCAGTGCGGGCGGCATGAAGTGCCCCGTCCGGCCCTCGGTGCGGGCCTTCAGGACCTCCTTCGTTCCGTGCAGGTGCAGGAAGACGGTGTCCGGTGCCTGCGCCCGGATCGCGTCGCGGTAGCTGCGGCGCAAGGCCGAGCAGGCCAGGACAAGTCCGCCATCGCCGGCCTTGGCCAGTTCGGCGCCCACGGTTGCGAGCCAGGGCCAGCGGTCCTCGTCGGTCAGCGGGGTTCCGGCCGCCATCTTGGCGACGTTTTCCACGGGGTGGAGTGAATCGCCGTCGAGGAACGGGACGCCCAGTTCGCGGGCCACGAGGTCACCAATGGTGGTCTTCCCGCAGCCGGAGACGCCCATGACGATGATGCGGTGCTTTGTCATTACTTATTTCCTTACCGGTTTTCCAGTCGTGGCTTGTTCTACCAGTCGTGGACGGTGCCGTCGACGAGGCGGTTGTAGGGCAGGTAGGCCTGCTGGTAGGGGTAGGCTGCGGCGGCTTCTTCGTTAAATTCGACGCCGATGCCTGGCTTGTCGCCGGGGTGCAGGTAGCCATCCACGAAGGTCATGGACTGCTCGAAGACCTCGTTGGTCTTGTCCGAGTGCTGCATGTATTCCTGGATCCCGTAGTTGTGGATCGCCAGGCCCACGTGCAGCTGTGCTGCGAAACCCACCGGGGAAATGTCCGTCGGTCCGTGGAAGCCGGACTTGATCTGGTACTGCGCGGCGAAGTCCATAACCTTCTTCAGCGGCGATATTCCGCCGAAGTGCGTGGACGCGGCCCGGACGTAGTCGATGAGCTGTTCCTTGATCAGCGTCTGGTAGTCCCAAACGGTATTGAAGATTTCCCCGATCGCCAGCGGCGTGGTGGTGTGCTGCCGGACCAGGCGCAGGCCCTCCTGGTTCTCGGCCGGGGTGCAGTCCTCGAGCCAGAACAGATCATACGGTTCCAGCGCCTTGCCCAGCTTCGCGGCCTGGATCGGGGTCATCCGGTGGTGCCCGTCGTGCAGCAGCGGCAGCTCCGGGCCGAACTCGTTCCGCACGGCTTCGAAGACGGTGGGCAGGTGCCGCAGGTAGGCGCGGGTGTCCCAGTCCTCTTCCTGCGGGAACGCACCGCGGCCGGCCGGTTCGTAGTCATACCGCTCCCCCGACGCCTGCGCCTGCGCGGCAACACCATAAACGGCCTTGATTCCGGGGATAGCGGTCTGGATGCGGATCGACTTGTAGCCCAGCTCCAGGTGTTCCCGGACCGAGTCGAACAGCGACTCGATATCGGACCCCGAGGCGTGCCCGTACGCCCGGAGCCCGTTCCGGGACGCACCACCGAGGAGCTGGTAGACAGGCATCCCGGCGAGCTTGCCCTTGATGTCCCACAGGGCCATGTCCACCGCGGCGATGGCCGCCATGGTGACGGGGCCGCGCCGCCAGTACGAGGACCGGTACAGGAACTGCCAGGTGTCCTCGATCCGGTGCGGATCCTTCCCGATCAGCAGCTGCGCGACGTGCTCCTTCAAATAGGCGGCGACAGCCAGCTCACGGCCGTTCAGCGTGGCATCACCAATCCCGGTCACACCATCCTCGGTGGTGATCCGAAGGGTGACGAAGTTCCGGGACGGGCTGGTGACAAACACATCGGCGGCAACGATTTTCATGGGACTTACTGTTCCTTCCGGAAATAAAAGCAGGGTCTACAGGGGTGTGGGGGTGGCGGTCCTGGAAGCAACTGAGCCGCACAGGCCGGACACCAGGGCAACAACCCCGGGGTCGTCGGCAATGCCCGCGCTGACCAGGCGGAGCAGTGCCTGCACCCGTCCGGCTCCCTCGAGCGCGTTCGCCGCGCGGATGTCCGCAACCAGCGGATCCTGGATGTCGTTTGCCGCGCCGACGTAGTCGATCCACGCGGCAAGCATCAGGGCGGCGCCGCTGCCGCTGCGGCCGGCGGCACGTTCGGCCGTCATCACGGGTACGGCGCGCATCCGCAGTTTGGTGGTGGCATCGGAGGCGATCTGGGCCAGCCGGTGGGCGATGCGCGCGTTTCCGAAGCGGTCAAGCAGGGCCTGCCGGTACGCAGGGATGTCCAGCCCTTCCCCTTCCAGGTGGCGGGCTGCCTCGTCCCAAAAGTCCTCCACGGCTTTCCGGCACGCAGGGTCGGCCAGGGCATCGGCCACGGTGGCGTGCCCACGGAGCTGTCCGGCGTAGGCCAGGATGGAATGCGAGCCGTTGAGGAGCCACAGTTTGCGGTTTTCGTACGGCTCGATGTCCTCGACCATGACGGCGCCGGCGTCCTCCCAGCGCGGCCTCCCGGCGGGAAACCCACCGCTGAGCACCCAGTTCCGGAACGGTTCGGCCACCACCGGCGAGCTGTCCGAGTAGCCGCACTGTTCTGCCACTTCCGCGATGTCCTCCGCCGTGGTCCGCGGCGTGATCCTGTCCACGGAGGTGCTGACAAAGGAGATGTTCGCCGCGATCCATTCCTCCAGCCCGGGGCCCCATCCTGCCGCGCGGCCCATGACAGCGCGGCGGGCAACCTCGCCATTGGCGGAGAGGTTGTCGCAACTGACGACGGCGAGTGGCCCGGCGCCGCTGTCCATGCGCGCCGCGAGGGCCAGGACCAGGCGTCCCAACGACGTCTGCGGGACGGCGTTGCCATCCGCACTAGGTGCGCCGGACGCCGCTGCGGACAACGCGCGGAGGTCATCCGCAACGCCTGTCGCGTCGGCGTCGAACGTTCCATCCGCGGCTAGCCCGTAGGCTGCCTCCGTGATGGTCAGGGTGACCACGGCCGTTTCCCTGGCCGCAACAAGCCCGCACAGCCGGCCGGTGTCAGCACCGTCCACCGCCTCCACGATGCTGCCGATGATCTCGAAGCCGTCACCGTCGGCCGACCGTTCCACCAGCGTGTACAGGCAGTCCTGGGCTGTCAGAGCTTCCGCGGCATCGGGACGGCGCCCGGTGAACGCCGCTATTCCCCACTCCGCTGCATCCGACGCGTGCTGCGTATACCAGGCCTGGTGGGAGCGGTGGAACGCACCGAGGCCCAGGTGCACGATCCGCACCGGCGCCTTGGGCAGTGCCTTCAGGTTGCGGTCCAGGACGGGCACGGGGTCCCTGCCGGGCTGCACAGCATTCATAGTTTGAAGACCCTCCGTGGTGAGGCGTCGATGATTTCCACGATCAGTTCGTGGGCACGTTCCTCGGCGATCCGGTGCTCAGCCACCAGCCGGGCCAGGAAAGACGCCTCGATCCGGCGGGCGGTGTCGTGGCGGGCGGGGATGGAGCAGAAGGCGCGGGTGTCATCGATGAAGCCGGAGGACCGGGAGAAGCCTGCCGTCTCCGTAACGGCGGACCGGAACCGGAGCATGGCGTCCGGTGCATCCAGGAACCACCACGGCGCACCCAAGTACACGGACGGATAGAAGCCCGCGAGCGGTGCCAGCTCCCGGGAGAACACCGTCTCGTCAAGTGTGAACAGGACCAGGTGGAAATCCTTGGCCGTGCCGAAGTCCTGCAGCAGGGGCCGGACTGCCTCGGTGTAGTTGACTGCCACCGGGATGTCATGGCCGGTGTCCGCGCCAAAGGCCTCGAACGTGGGCGTGTGGTGGTTACGGAACGAACCAGGGTGGATGGTCATGACCAGTCCGTCCTCCACGGACATCCGGGCCATCTGGTAGATCATGTGGGCTTCGAAGGCACTCCTGTCAGCCGCACTGGCCTGCCCGGACCTGCCGCGCTCGAAAAGCCGCTCCGCCTCGGCGTCGTCCAGCTTCAGCGTTGCGGGCGTGAACACGCCGTGATCCGCGGACACGGCACCGCGTTCCACGAAGTGGCGCCGGCGTGACTCGAGGGCCTTGATGTAGCCCGCGTAGCCGGAGGCGCCGTCCCCGGCGGAGCCGATGAGGCGTTCCACGTTGTCCGGCCACGACGGATGCGCCATGTTCAGGTACTGGTCCGGCCGGAAGGTGGGCAGCACCCTGGCGGCGAACGAGGGGTCTGCCTGCAGGGCTGCGTGGCTGTCCAGCGAGTCCAGGGGGTCATCGGTGGTGGCGAGCACCTCGATGTTGAATTCCTTGAACAGCTCCCGCGGCCGGAAACCAGGCTCACTAAGTTTGGCCTGCAGCGCATCGTAGAGCCGGTCCGCATTCTCCGCCGACGGTTCTTCAGGGAGGCCGAAGACGTGGGCGAATTCCTGCCGGATCCAGTATCCGGACGCCGTTCCCTCGAACTGGGGCCACGCCTCGCAGAAATGGCGCCATACCTGGCGCGAATCGGCAGGACGGCTGCCCAGGCCCAGCTGGTCCAGGGGCACCCCGCCGGCGTGGATCAGCCTGGTGACGTAGTGGTCCGGCGTGACCAGCAGCGCCGCGGGGTCGGGGAAGGGCGTGTTCTGCTCGATGACCGCCGCGTCCACGTGCCCGTGCGGCGAAATGATCGGCAGCCCCTCCACTTTTGTGAAGAGTGACCGGGCAATGTCCCGGACGCCGGGATCGGCGGGCAGCAGCCGGTCCGGATGGTCCGCCATGGAGTGGCCCATGCTCAGCGCCTCCCTGCCGGGATGGAGAGCCCGGCCAGGGCGGCCGTGGAGCGGATGTAGTCGAGGTTGTCCGCCGTCCGCTCGGCCAACGGAAGGTCCGTGGAGAAGTCCTCCACGGTGACCCACCCGTCATAGCCGAAGGCCGCAAGCGCCCTGAAATACTCCAGGACGCTGCCCTGGCCGGAACGGAGTGGAGCCCACTCGTTCCGGAACACGGCCGCGCCGGACTCGTCGGTTTCGCCGCTGTTGACCCAGGCCGCGTTCTTTACGTGGACGTGGGCCAGGTAGTCACCCAGGAGCTCAAAGGCGGGCAGGTAGTCTTCCTGCCCTTCGATCAGCAGGTTCCCAAGGTCGTGGATGACGCCCACGTGCCGCGGGTCCAAGCCGTCCAGCAGCCGCAGCGCCGATGACGCCGATGCTGTGATGGTCCGGTGGTGCAGTTCCACGAGGGCCTTCACGCCATGGTGCGCAGCGCGTTCGGCGATCCATTCGAAATCACGGCGGGCACGGCTGAAGAGCTCAGGGTAGGGCGTACCGCTTGCGGGCTCGTTTCCCCACGCAGCAGTTCCCAGCGGGAGCGTTGTCACCCTGACCTTCCCGGCGCCGAGCCGGGCGGTGGCTGCGAGCATCCGGTCAACGTCGGCGTGGTTGTCACACCGTGCGTACCCGCCGATGCCGGAGAACTGCAGTCCCGCGCCGCTGGTGATGGCCGCGATGCGGTCCAGGTGCTCCTCCATTCCGGTGAGCGGAACCGTGGCCCTGTTGCCGGCCCAGAAGCCGGGATCCGCCGCGTCGGCCTGGTCGGTGATGCGCCATTCGATGCCGTCCCAGCCCTGGTCCGCGAGGTGCTGGACGGCCTCTTCCGGTGTCCATTCCGGGGTTGATGCCGTAAATACTGAAAACTTCATAGCCTCAGGCGCTTTCTGCCGCGGTGTTGCCGGTGCGGACTTCGAGGTCGTTGTACTTGCCCGCCAGCACGTCGTCGAAAAGGACGGGCTGGCCCAGGGTCGCCGAGACGTACACGGCGCGCACTGCCGCGAGCGCATTGACGGCGTCGCTGACCGTCACGCCCGGCTGCCCTCCGCCGGCGATGGCGGCCAGGATGTCCCGGTACTGGCGGACGTGTCCGGCAGGGTAGGTGGTGGGGTCCGCGGCTTTGTAGTCCTCCTCCGGGTACTTGGCCAGTTCCTCCTCCGCCTGGTTGCCGCCGCCCTGCAGGCCCATGTCCGCCGATTCCCCGCCGGCGTCCTTGGTGTGGAAGTACTGCAGCCGGTCGTTGTCCACTACGGCTGATCCCTCGGACCCCATCAGCTGGACGCGGACGGTCAGCCCGGGGTAGGCGGCAGTGGTGGCATGCAGTACCGCCAGTCCCCCGTTTTCGAAAGTGACGGTGGCAACGGCGGTGTCTTCCACCTCAATGCGTTCGTGGGCCAGCCGGGCGGTATGGGCATGGATTTCCACGGGACGCCCCATGAACCACAGCAGCAGGTCCACGGTGTGGACGCCCTGGTTCATGAAGGAGCCGCCACCGTCCATGGCCCACGTGCCGCGCCAGTCCCCGGAATCGTAGTACCCCTGGCTGCGCCACCAGGCCACGGAAGCGATGGCAGAGGTCAGCCTGCCGAAGCGGCCTTTCGCGATGGCCCCGGCAACAGCCACGCTGGACTGGTCGAACCGGTGCTGGCTGATGACGGAGGCAACAATCCCCTTGCCGGCGGCCTCCTTCGCCGCGGCTTCGATTTCCTGGGCCCGCGTGAGGTCGACATCCAGGGGCTTTTCAATGACCACGTGCTTGCCGGCGGCCAGGACTTCCAGGCCCTGCTGGATGTGGAGGCCGCTGGGGGTTGCCAGGGCAACGAGGTCAATGTCCTCCGCCGCGAAGGCGTCCGCCAGGGTGCGGAATTGCTGCGGCCGCTGGCCGCCCTGCTTCTCGATAAAGTCGGCGAGCGCTTCGGATGCCGCCGGAATGGCGTCGACGAGCGCAACAATCCGGGCTTCCGGGAAGGACTGGAGGGCTACGGCGTGGGTGCGCCCAATGACGCCGCATCCGGTGATGGCTACGTTCAAGGTGCTCATGCGGTCTGGACTCCTGCTTCTGCGGTGACTTTTGCGAAGGCGCGTGCTGCGATGCCGAAGGCGGTGGGCCCGGAGAAGCCGCCCAGGCCGTGCGCACCTGCCAGGTGCGGTTCCAGGGAGGCGAAGCCTTCGTAGCCGTCGGCTTTAAGGGCTTCGACGGTGCGGAGCACGTCGCCGTCCCCTTCACCGGCCGGAACAACATGGCCATTGGCGAAGAGGGCGTCCTTGACCTGCAGGTACTCAAGGTGTGGGCGCAGCTTGGCGTAGCCCTCGTCGAAGGGTTTGACGCCCACCTGGACAAAGTTCGCGGCGTCCCAGGCGACCTTCAGGGCCGGCGAGTCCACGGTCTCGATGATGTCCAGGACCCGGTCCGGAACGTCTCCGAAAATGTCCTTCTCGTTCTCGTGCAGGAGGACCACGCCGCCTTCCTCGGCAATATCGGCGAGCGCCCGCATGCGTTCCATGACGGCGCCGCGGATGCTGTCCACCTGCACGGACTCTCCGTAGTAGAAGGAAAAGATGCGGATGTACTTGGCGCCAAGGACCTTGGCAGCGTTCACTGCCCGCCGGAGCCGCTCCACCTCGTGCTCCACGGGCAGGCTGACATCCACCTTTCCGATGGGGGAAGCGATGGCTGAAACCTTCATGTCCTTCTCGGCGAGCAGTGCGGCGAGCGCCTGGAGCTGCTCATCGCTGAGGTCCACGATGTTGGTGCCCCACGCGCTGCGGACTTCGATGTGGTTGGCGCCGAGGGCCTGGAGCACAGCAACCTGGACTGCGGGGTCGTCGTCGATTTCATCGCCAAAGCCTGACAGCTGCCAGGTGACCTGCGTGGTCGAAACCATGGTTATTTAACTCCTCCGGCGGTCAGCCCGCCTACTAGGTAACGCTGGAAAATCAGGTAGAGAATGACCACCGGTGCGGCGCACACCAGTGCCGCCGCCATCATCTGGCCGTAGTACGGGATGGCGCCACCTTCCTGGGAGGCACCAAAGATTTGGAGGGCGACGGCGGCGGTCTGGCTTTCCGGGCGCGTCATCACCGAGGCAAAGAGCACGTCGTTCCAGCCGAGCAGGAAGGCGAAGATGCCGGAGACGACGATGCCGGGCCAGCTCAGGGGCAGGACAATGCGGAACAGGACGCCGAGATTGGACGCGCCGTCGATTTTGGCGGCCTCCTCCAGTTCCTTGGGAAGCCCGCGGAGGTAGGTCACCATCACCCAGGTGGAGAACGGCATGGCGAACGTCAGGTAGGTGACGAACAGCCCCCACTGGGTTCCAATGACCTGGATGCCCAGGTAGGTGGCAGCCGAGGAAAACAGGACGAACACGGGCAGAACCATCAGTGTTCCGGGCACGGACTGCAGTGCCAGGAGCCCCCGCAGAATGGTCAGCCGGCCGCGGAAGGTGTAGCGGACCAGGACGAACGCGGTGGAGACGGAAAGAGCCGCGGAAACCACGGCGGTTGCGCCGGCCACCAGCACGCTGTTGGTGAGGCCGGTGGTCAGGCCCACGCTGGTCCAAATCTTCGAGTAGTTCTCGAACGTGACCGAGGACGGCCAGAACTCGCCGTTGGCAACCCCGATGTCCGAGTTCACCGAGGCCAGGAAGATGTACAGCACCGGGACCAGGACCAGGGCGCCCAGGAAGACCAGGACGAAGATCAGCAAAGGCGTGGGCAGAAGCCTCAGGACCTCGTGCTGGCGGTGCGAACCTGGACGTTCGACGGCGACGGTGCCCGGGCTGCGACGCGTGGCTGTGGTGGCGCTCATTTCTTCGCTCCTGGGGTGTCGGCGTCGTCAAGCTTCACGGCGCGGAGGTACACGAACAAGGGGATGGCGATGAGCACCAGGGAGATGAAGGCCATCGCCGCACTCAGGCCGAAGCGGAAGCTCTGGAAGCTGGTGACGTAGGTCAGGATGGGGAGCACTTCCACGTCCGTCGGTGCGGGGACGCCGAACAGCACGAACGGCAACGTGAAGTTGTTGATGTGGTGCAGCATCCCGATCAGGAACGCCAGGGCCAGCGGGCCCTTCAGGTACGGGAAGACCACGTACCGGAGCTTGTTCCACCACAGGGCACCGTCGAGGGCTGAGGCCTCGTGCACCTCGTGGTCCACGGACTGCAGGCCGGACAGCGCCAGCAGGTAGATGAACGGCCACGATGCCCAGATCTGGACCAGGACCAGCGTCCAGAATGTTTGTGGCCCGTTTAGCCAGAGCCCCACGTGGATTCCGACGGTGGAAAGGGCCTCGTCCACGATGCCGCCAGGCTGCAGCATGGTCCGCCAGACCGTTGCCACCACGAACGACGGCAGGACGTACGGAATGAGGAAAATTGAGCGGATCACGGCACGGCCCTTGAAGGCGTTCTGCGTTGCCACAGCAGCGGCGATGCCCAGAGGCAGCGTCACGACCATGGCCAGCAGCGAGTAGCTCACGCTGAGCCACACGGCGTGCAGGAGGGGAGAGTTGGTGACGGCTTCAACGAAGTTTTCCACTCCGATGACCGGTGCGCTGACCCATTTCCGCAGCGTGTACTGGTCCAGGTTAAGGATGGACATGTAAATGCCCAATAGCAGGGGGACCACGATGATGATGATCATCAGGACCCCACCGGGGATCAGCATCCAGAGCGGGCGGTTCCGCTCGCTCAGGCCCTTGCGCCGCAGGCCGTCCTGGGGGCCGGGCTGCTGCCCGGCGTCATTGGCGGTCCGGGGCGCCCGGCCTGCGGCGGCATCCACCGCAGGCCGTACTTCATGTGAGGCGTCGGTTGACATCAGAACTTATCCTTTGGAGGCCCGGTCCAGGGAAGCCTGGCCCTTGTTTTGGGCGTCTTTGATCCGGGAATCGAGGGCGGATTCGTCCACCTTGCCGGCAGCCAGGTCCGGAATCGACTGGACAGTGACGTTTAGCAGGCCCAGCTGGATGTCGCCCCAGGCGCCCGTGAACGGCGTGGCCTTTGACTTGGCGGCGGCATCGGCCAGAGGCTTGAGCTTGGCGTCGGTCAGGCTGGCCAGGGCTTCTGCGTTTGCCGGCAGGTCACCGAAGGTCTTCTGGTAGTTCAGCTGTTCGTCCTTGGACGTGATCAGCTTGATGTAGGCGAAGGCCAGGTCTTTCTGCTTGGAGTAGTCGGCCACCACCAGGTTGTCGCCGGAGAGGATGCTGGCAGCGTCGGCGTCGGACTTGGACGAGGTCTCACCCGGTGCGATCGTGGGCATCAGGGCGTACTCGTACTTGCCGGCCATGGCGGACTTGTCCAACGTAGGAATGGAGCTGGACGTGGTCATCATCAGGTAGCCCGCCTTGCCGCTGGCGAAGGCGGCCACGGCGTTACTGTTGCTCCAGCCCACGGAAGCGGGGTCCACCACTTTGTCATTGGTGAGCCAGCCGAAGTAGGTTTCGTAGGCCTTCTTGACCGTGGGGTCATCCATCTTCAGCTTGTTGCCGTCAACCAGCGGGTTGCCGGCCTGGACGGACATGGCCCAGATGAACTTCCAGGGATCAAAGCTGTCCTTGTATCCGGTGGCAATTCCGTAGGTGCCGTCCTTGGTCATTTTCTTCGCCTGGGCGGCCAGGTCATCCCAGCTGGTCGCTGGCTTGTCGATGCCCGCGGCAGCCAGCAGGTCCTTGTTGTATGCCATGACGAACGGGCGGCTGACGAACGGGATGCCGGCGAGGTGGTCCTTGTCCGGTCCGGAGATTCCCAGGGTTGCCGGGTTGAAGCGGTCCTTGCCACCCACCTTGTTCCAGTCGTCGTCCGAGAGGGTCACAAAGGCTTTCGTGGCAAAAGCTGTGGGGGTAAATGTGGTTCCGAGGCTGTAGACGTCCGGGCCCTGCCCCGAGACCACAGACGTTTGGATCCGTGTGAGCTCGTCGTTCGCCGAGGCGAAGGTTTCAAACTTTACGTCGGCGCCGGTCTCGGCCTTGAACTTCGCGGCGATATCGGATTGCCACTGCTTCTGCTGTTCCGGGTACTGGCTGGAGACGTTCACCAGTACGCTCAGCGTTTTACCCGTGCCATCCACTTTGCCGTCCGAGCTGGTTGAGCCGCCGCCGTTTCCGGAGCTCGATCCACACCCGGTCAAGGCGAGCGCTGCAGCCGTGACTATCGCCGCAAACCCAGTAGTCGATTTAAACCTCATTGTTTTTCTCCTCTAGGACACCCGCATGGCCACATCCGTCTGTGGCGGAGATCACTGCAGGCGACTCGAAAGTCAGTCTAGGAAGATGGCAACGCAAATGGCAAGCGGTTGCCAAAAGTTGCCATAAGTGCTCAGATTGTTGCATTGAAGTCACGGGCACGCCGGCGGAAAAATGCCGTGGCGGTTGGTCCGGCCACCAAGGAAAGGTCCACCGCCATGGCCGAAACAGGGACACAGGGCACCACCAGGGGGACGTCCGGCACAGCGGCCCACCGGGACCGCCCGCCCACCATCCGCGACGTGGCTGAACTGGCGGGCGTCGCCACATCCACCGTGTCCCGGGCGCTCGCCCGCCCCGACCGGGTGAATCCGCGGACACGGCTCCGGATCGAGGAAGCGGCGGCAGAGCTGAATTACGTTCCCAGTTCCCAGGCCCGCGGGCTGAGCTCAGGACGGACCAACGCCGTTGCCGTGCTGGTGCCCGATATCACCAATCCGTTCTACTTCGACATCATCCGCGGCACCCAGCATCAACTCAAGGCTGCCGGCGTCACCCAGCTTCTGGTGGACACCGAAGAGTCCAGCGAAATGGAACTGGATGCGCTGCATAAGATGCGCAAGTCCGCTGACGGCTTTATCCTCGCCGCGTCACGCCTCACCGATGCCCAGCTGGCGGAGGTCTCCCAGTCCCAGCCGCTGGTGACGTTCAACCGCGCCTCCACCAGCGCCCCCACGGTGATGATCGATACGCCGTCGGCAATCATCCAGGCCCTGGAGCACCTGGCATCGCTGGGCCACCATAAGGTCTGCTACGTGGCCGGGCCACCTACGTCGTGGTCCAACCAAATGCGGTGGAAGGTATTTGAAGAGGACGCCACCAAGCGCGGCATGGAGGTCCACCGGATCGGCCCCTACACCCCCAAGACGACGTCGGGGGCTGCTGCTGCCGACGCTGCCGTCAGGACGGGGGCAACAGCCTGCATTGTCTTCAATGACCTGCTGGCCATTGGCATGCTCCAGCGGCTCAAGGCACGCGGCATCAGGGTTCCGGAGGACATAAGCATCGTCGGGTCGGATGACATCTTCGGCGCGGATTTCTGCAACCCGCCCCTGACTACCATCTCCAGCCCCATTGAGCAGGCCGGAAGGGTGGCGGTGTCCATGCTGCTGGCCCAGCTCAACCCGCTGTCGGGCAGCGCCACCCGCCAGTTGGCGGTGATGCCCACGCACCTGACCATCCGCGAGTCCACGGGACCGGCGCCCCGGTAGAGGCTAGTCCTCCACCGTCTTCTTCGCGGTGAACGGCAGGACCAGGCGGGACTGGTGGTGCGCGTCGCGGTAGATCTTGTGGGTGACCGGCCTGCCCACCGGGAGGTGGAAGGCGTCGGGCGGGAGCAGCGAGTTGTGTTCGTCCGCGAGCGGCTCGCCGTTGGACAGCTCCACTACCAGCCGGTGCCCGGGGTTGAAGGTGTTGGCGAACGGGTAGAGGCGCACCACGTATTCCTCGATCCTCCCGGGCTCCACGGGAACTGCGCGGGTGTGCGGGTGGTAAGGGTTGCCCTCGGTGGTGCGGTCATCGAGTTCGCGGTGGGAAGCCTTCAGGTAGCCGGTGGTGATGAGCTGGCGCTTCCCGTTCGGCGCGGCATCCCACAGGCGCAGGATGAAGTTGGTGTCCGGCTGGTCGATCTCGGCGAAGATGTGCGCCGCCCCGGTACCAATCATCTCGGTGGGTTCTTCGAACGTTTCGGTGCTCCAGCTGATGATCTGCACCTTGTCGGTGACCGTCAGCGGCGCCTGGTAGAAACCGTCGGGGGCCGCATGTTCGGTGCCCATCAGCTCGGGTTCGGTGGCGAGCTTGTGCCGGGGGCGCAGGTAGAGGGCCCGGTAGTCAACGTCCTTGGGCGGCCACGCTTCGGCGGTAACCACGTCCCGGGAGCCTTCCACGAAGACGGACACGGCGGGTTCGTCCATCACGCCGTTGTCGATGCCCTTGATCCAGTAGTCATACCACCGGAACATCTTGTCGTGCTCTTCGATGAAGGGCCGGGACTGCATGGGCGGGTACGGACCGATGTCCAGTTTCTTCGGCCCCTGGAGCGCGTTGAACAGCTCGATGGTGCCATCCAGCGTCCAGCCGCGGCCTTGATCCAGCTGCAGCCACACGGGGATGTCGATGTTCGGGGCCAGCGTGATGGGATTGCGCTCTTCGTACCAGTCGCCGTCGAGCTCGTTCATGACGATGTCGAACCACGCCTCATGGTTCGTGGGGTAGTTCAGGACATGGACCAGGTTGGGCCACGCCGCTACGTCCGGGTCCTGCAGCCGCTTGGCCACGAGCTCCTTGAGTTCCTCCGGGGAGTACTTCTCCATCATCCGGGACTTCACCCGGTCCGTGAAGGCCCAGCCCGAGTCCCCTCCCCTGCCTTCACGGGCAGCGCGGGGCATGAACCACATGACGCCGCCGTGGTAGGTGGTCTCGTAGAAGTCATAGTGTCCGCCGGAGACGAAGACGGCTTTCAAATGCGGCGGCCGTTCGGCGGCGGCGAGGACCTGCATGGACCCGAAGTAGGAGATGCCCACCATGCCCACGTTGCCGTCGCACCAGGGCTGCTCCGCCACCCACTCGATGAAGTCGTACGCGTCCTGGCCCAGGGACACTCCCCCGGCGTTGTAGTTGCCGATGTGCTCGCCGCCGGAATGTCCGGAACCGCGCAGGTCGCCGATGACGTGGACGTAGTCCTCCTTGACGATCCGGGCGATGTCACCGGCCTCGATGCAGCCGTCCCACATGGGGCTGGGCCGGCGCTGCGGCGGGGTGGTCAGAGCCAGGGCCTGGAGCTCCTTGCCGTACGGGCTCAATGCCACCAGTGCGGGGCGCGGCTTGTCGTCGGTGCCCTGGTAGGCGTCGGCGGCAAGTTCAACCCCGTCCCGCATCGGGACGCGCAGGTCTTTGCGGACGGCAATTTTCTGCCCGCCGGCGTCGATCGTCTGGTACTCAGCCATGGTTGCGAACGCTCCTCTGGAAAGGCGTGGTGGTGGACTGGGTGTGGTAGCCGTTCATGGTGGTGAAGAACGGCGAGGGCTCAAGGGTGGGATCGCCGTCGTAATCAAGCTCGCGGGCAACCGGGGCGAACGGCGAGTACGGGGACTGCGTTTCCTGGAGGCCGGCAGACAGGCAGCCGCAGGCGGCCCCGCCGACGCGCGCCTCGATGGCCAGGCTTTCCGTAAGGGCCTCGCGTGCCTGGTCTTCACCCAGTTCCACACCGTAGGGTGTACCGTCCGAACGGCGGTACGGGTGCCCCAGGTACAGGTGCCGCGGGCGTACCTCGTCCCGCAGGTACTCCAGGCTGCAACGGTAGCCGGACGGGTCCACGTAGCCGGGGAATCCGTTGGCCGCACCGTGGACCTGCACGGCGTCTCCGACGAAGACGTCATCCTGCCCGTCGATGACGTAGGCCACCGACCCGGGTGTGTGGCCGGGAATCGAATGCACCGACACCGTGACGTCACCGCCCAGGGAGAGGGTTTCACCGCCGCGCACCAGCATGGACGGTTCCATCTCCCCCGAGATGACGGCGTTGGCGGCGCCAATCTGCTTCGCTTCGCCGTCGGGGTCCTGCAGATACTGTCCCCGGCCGGATAGATACTCGTCCACGTGCGCCCGGCGTGAGCGGAGCATCGGAGCATCGGCCTCGTGGATGACCACCTTGGCGCGCCGCCCGGTGAGCTCCCACAGCGCATGCGCGCCGCCAATATGGTCGATGTGCCCATGGGTGAGCAGGATCCAGCGGACGTCCTCGATGCGGCGGCCGATCGCCTCCAGCGCCGGCGCCATGCCCTCCACGGGAGAGGACGCGATTCCGGTATCCACGATGGCCGGCTCCGGAGCATCAATGAAGAAGCTGTACAGGCCGAAGCGGCCCCACGGTGAAACCAGCGGATGGACAGCGACAGGTGTGGTCATCGCGCGGCCTCCGTTTTTACTGGTGAGCCGTTCAGGAACGCCGCCGTCTCTTCGAAGGCCCGGTGGTATTCCGGGAGCCAGGAGAAGTGCTGGACGAAGCCATGTCCGGCCCCGGCATACCGGCTGACGGTGACGGGCACGCCGGCCTCTTCCAGCCGCGTGCCGTACAGTTCGCCTTCATCCCGCAGGGGGTCGTGCTCCGCGGTGATGATAAGCGCCGCTGGAAGCCCGGTGAGGTCCCCGCGTTTGATGGGCGAGACCAGGGGATCGGCCGGATCCGCGCCGTTCTCAAGGTAGAAGGAGTTGAAAGGCTTCAAACCCGCAGTTTCGAGTCCATACCCCACGGCGTTCTCCCGCATCGAGGGGTACCGGTCTTCGTCAAAGTCCAGGTCAAGGGACGGGTAGAACATGACCTGGTGGGTGATCCAGTCGAACCCGGCGTCGTGGGCCTTGGCAGCGACGGCGGCCACGAAGGTTCCGCCCGAGCTGTCGCCAGCGATGGCGAGGTTCTTTCCGTCCCAGTCCAGGGTGTCGCCGTGCCCGGCGGCCCAGCGGACAACGCCGTAGCAGTCCTCGAGGCCCGCCGGAAAGGCGGACTCGGGGGCAAGCCGGTAGCCAACGGAGATGACCTTGTGGCCGGTTTCCTTGGCCAGGGCCCGGGCCACGTGGTCGTGGGTGTCCAGACTGCCCAGGAAGAAGGCGCCGCCGTGGAAGTAGACCAGCAGGCCGTAGGCGTCGGCGTCGACTGGTGTATAGATCCGAACGGGAACGTCGCCGGCCGGAGTCACGGCAGTGGCGTCTTCGACGGCGTGCAGCGGCAGCCGGTCCTCCAGCGGCGGAACCTGCGCTGCTTCGCCGGCACGCATGGCCTCAGGGTTCAACGGACCCGGTGGCGGCGGCGGGAGGGTGCCGAGGATCCTGGCAATTTCGGGATGCAGGGACATCTGCTCAGGCCTGTGCCACGGCGGCGGGCTGCTGGGACTTTGGCTTCTGGCCCGGGAAGACGTCGTTGACCTCTTCTTCGCTCCAGCCCTGGCGGGAGATGCGCTGCAGCTCGTCGGTGACGGGCTTGCGGGTTGCCTGGAACAAGGCCAATGCCTCCTTGACCGAGCCGGCCTGGGCCAGTGCGTCGGCCAGCGCTCCGGCGTCTTCAATGGCTGAGTTGGCGCCCTGGCCCTGGTGGTGGAGCATCGAGTGGGCGGCGTCGCCCATCAGCACCACCGAGTCGGTGTGCCAGGTGTCCACGGGGTCGATGTCATAGACGGCGCGGATGTTCACACTGTCCATGTCCAGGCCGCGGGCAATGCCGACGATGCGCTCGTCGAAGCCTTCCACCGTCTTCAGGAGGTCTTCCTTGGTGATGCTGGGCGCCCAGGTGCCGTCCGGGTTGAGGGCGGTGATGTCGAACGACATCTGGTTGCGGTGGCGCAGCGGCAGCAGGTAGACCTTGGTGCCCTTGCCGATGTACATGCGCAGGTTGTCGTCAGTCACCATGCCATGGGCGTCGTCGGCCGAGATCACCACGCGGTAGGCATGCTCGCCGGAGAACACCGGGCCCTTGTCGCCGAAAAGCTGCTCGCGCACCGAAGACTTGATGCCGTCGGCGCCGACCACCAGGTCTGCCTCGGCGGTCTCGCCGTTGGCAAAGGTCAGGACGGAGCTGCCGCCCTTGTCCTCTATGCTCTCCAGCCTGTGGCCCAACTGCACCATGCCCTCGGGGAGGACACCGAGAAGGGCATCGATGAAGTCGCGGCGGTGGATGAGGTACGTGTGCTTCTCTTCGCCGAATTCCGGCCAGGTATCCTTCATGATCGGATCACCGGTGGCTGACAGGATTTCGAAGTAGTCGCTTGCCGTACTTACCTTGGCGATCGCGTCGAAGATGCCCCACTGGCGGAACCGGGCCATGGTGGCCGGGCGCAGGCCGATGCCGGCGCCGACCTCGCCCATCTGGGGAGCCTGCTCATAAGCCGTGACATCTGCGCCAAGCAGGCTCAGTGCCTTGGCCGCGGCAGCGCCGCCGAAGCCTGCGCCGATGATGGCGATCTTGAGGTTCTTGAGGTCTTCAGCCTTCATTGGATAAGTCTCTTTCGTGTGCCAGGCAGGGCCTGGGGAATTGGGAGGAAGTGGTGGCCTGTACGGGTCAGGCGTGGAGGGACAGGAAGTCGGCCGGGTTGTCCTGGAGCAGGAGTTTGAGGGTGGCGTCGTCGATGCCGGCGGCGCGCATGTCCGGGATCATGTCCTCGAAGATGTAGTTGATGGTGTGGCCCTTCACGCCGGGCCAGCCCAGGGGGCTGCAGTTTGCGTCGGCCGAGACGAGGAGCTTGTCCGCGTAGCCCTTGTTGACCAGCTTGACGAAGTGCTCCATGCGCTCGGCACGTTTACGGCCCCAGAAGGGCGGGTCGGGAAGTTCGAGGTCGTACCCGAAGGTGTCGAAGCCGATCCGGCCGCCCTGTTCGTAGATCCAGTCGTGCGGCGTGATGGGCGCGTTCAGGCCGTCGTCGGCGTGGCCGAACAGCACCCGGTCCAGCGGCAGGCCCTCTTCCTTGAAGATGGCCACGGCCGGTTCCGGGTCGATGGCCAGGTGGGTAAGGATCGGGGCTCCGGTGACGACGGCGGCACGGGCCGCGGCCCGGTAAATCCGCTTGTCCAGGTCCGTCATGCGTCCGCCGCGGCTGACACCCACCTTGATGACGCCGGCCTTGGCGCCGGTGTCGCCGATGCCGACGGTGATTTCGTGGATGAAGACCTTGGCCAGGTAGTCAACCGTGGCGCGGGAAAAGTGGGGCAGCGCGGTGTCGCCGCCCACGAAGCCCGTGCAGGCCACGATGTTGACGCCGGTCTTCCGTGACAGGGACTTGTAGTAATCGATGTCGCGGCCGTTGCAGATGCCGGTGGCGTCCACCATGGTGCCGCCGCCGTATTCACGGAACTTCCGGAGTTTGGGCACGGTTTCCCCGTAGGCCTGTTCCGGCGTCTTCCACCATTTGGTGTCCAGCTCGGATCCGGGCATGCCGTAGCCGATGTGTTCGTGGACGGCCACGATTTCAAGTTCTTCGGCCGGAATGGTTCCCAGCACTGTGTTGACCTTGGTCATTGTTCTACCTCGGGTTTGGAAAGCTGATGGAAGCGTGGTCAGCGGACGGCCAGTAGGGTGCGGGGGTTGTCCACGAGGATGCGCCGGGCGTCGTCGTCCGCCAGGCCGCGGGCCTTAAGGAACGGAACGAACGTGGCCAGGACGTGGCTGTAGGGAAGGTTGTATTCGGGCAGCCCCTTCGCCACTCCGATGGAATTCCCGGAGAGGAGGATCCTGTCCCCGTGGCCGGCAGCGACCAGTTCAAGGACCAGTTCGGCCCGGCCGTGATCGGTCAGGTAGTCGGGGTGGTCGTTGAGGCCCACGTGGTCAATGCCCACGAAGGCGCCGCGCTCGGCCACCTTGCCTGCCGCACCGGCGGCGTCAATGCGGTCAAGGCCGCCAACCAGCACGCGGTCCGCTGGAAGCTGCTCGTCCAGGACGATGTCCAGGTCATGGAGGGCGTCGGCGCCGAAGCGGATGGACACGGGCACGCCGGTCTCCCGGGCAGCCCGCGCGGATCCGCGGAAGAGGCTTTCCTCGGTGGGGGTCATGCCGGCCCGGTCAGCGGTTGTGGCGATCATTCCGGCAGCCGCGCGGCGTTCAACCCTGGGGACCACCATCCCGTCGGTGACTTCCTTGCCAAAGAGATCGCTGAACTTTTCGGCCGGCCACGGGGTGGGCGGGTTGGTCTGCGGCGTCAGGAAGTAGCCACCGAGCTCCTCCTCGGGCCCAAGGCCGGTGGAGGCGATGATGTGCACGCCGGTGGAGCGGGACAGTGCCTCGTACAGCTTGAGGTCCCTGCCGTGGAACATGCCGGTGCTGTCGACGATCGCCCGGCCGCCGTGCCGGCGGAAGTCGCTGAGCTTTTCGGCGAGCGCCGCAAAGATTTCCGCCCGGTCCATTGAAATATCGGGGGCATACTGGGCTCCCGGAAGCACTGACAGCAGCGCTTCATGAACGGCGACCACGCCCAGTTCAGAAGCGGGAACCGGTCCCAGGACCGTGTTGACCGTGCCCTGTTCCTGGGTGGGGACGGGGGCGCCATAAGAATTGGCGGCCGGATGGATGCTCACGAAGTTCTCCCTTGAATCCGGGTGCTTGAGTAGGGGTCCCGCCGAGCCCTCGCTCCGTTGCGGTGTAGCCAGCATCACACATTGCTTTACATGGTGTCAAGGAAACTTTTATTGCGAATTTTCCTTGACACTGTGTAATAGATCACTACAGACTGGTGGGAACAACACTTAAATTCACAATGGAACAAGGGAGTTTCATCGATGAGCCTGACCCCCACCGTTTCGAGCCGCGGCTCGGTACGTGCCACCTTTATCGCGGCCTACAGCGCCGTGGCCCTGGCGCAAATCACCAATGCCCTCCCCGGCGCACTCAACGGAACCTTCGCCGTCGAATTCCGGACCTCCGGCGCCGGGCTGACCTGGATCGCCGGCATGTTCATGATGGGCATCGTTGTGTTCGAGCTCAGCTGGGGCCTGCTGGGTGACCTGTTCGGCCGCCGCAAGCTGCTGTACGCCGGCGCGGCCGTGAGCATCGCGGGATCCGTCCTGGCGGCACTGGCAGTCAACACGGAAATGATGATCGCGGCCCAGGCCGTGGGCGGCATCGGCGCCGGCATCCTGTTTCCCATTTCGCTCTCCATGATCGCGGCCATCACCCCGGACCACCGGGCGCGGGCCAAGGTCATCGCCACCTGGGCCGGCTTCCTGTCGCTGGGCGCGGTCATCTCGCCCATGCTGGCGGGCCTGACGTCCCAGGCGTTCACTGTCCCGGGGCCCGCGGCGGGCGCACCTAACGCCTTTAGTGGCTGGCGGGTGGCCTACTACATCGCGGCCGTGATCGCCGTCGTGGTGCTGGTCATGGCCACCCGGGCGAAGGACTCCGCTGCTGCTGAAGGGCGGAAGCTCGACGTGCCCGGCCAGGCCACCCTGGCGCTGGGCCTGATTGCGGTGCTCTTTGCCACCGTGCAGGCGGTCGACGCCGGATTTGGCAGCGCCGAGGTCATCGCCAGCTACGTTGTGGGTGCTGCCCTCCTGGTTGCCTTCGTGGTGATCGAGACACGGACGCACCAGCCCCTGGTCCACCTGTCCCTGTTCCGGAACAGCGCCTACTCCATCACCGGAATCGTGGCCGTCACCGGCATGTTCGCCTTCCTGGCCGTCTGCTACAGCACCAGCGTCGCCGTGGGCGGCCTTGCCCTGGCTGAGGCCTGGAAGGTGGGCGTGCTGTTCGTCTTTATCCAGGGCCCGGCGTTTGCGTTCATTCCGGTGGTGGGCTGGCTGATCCACCATGTGGCACCACGGTGGGTGCTCACGGCCGGTTTCGCCTTCATGGCGGCCTCCGCCTTCTGGCTGTCCACTATCCCGCTGGGTACTCCGGAAGCGTTCGGCGGGACACCGTGGACCGCGTTCATCCCACCCCTGCTCCTGCTGGGCATCGGTTTCGCGCTCACGGTGGGCTCCATCACCGCCGTGGCCATCAACACCGTGCCGCCGCAGCACATCGGCATGGCGTCAGCCACCACCAACCTGCTGCGCGACCTGGGCTTCGCCCTGGGCCCGGTGATCGGATCGGCCATCGCGTTCGGCGTCGGTGCAACCGCCTTCGCCGGCCCGCTCGCGGGGATCCTGGGCGGAGCCGGCCTTCCCGCCGAGGCCGTGGCCGGACTCTCGCACGTACCGCCGCTGGGTTACCTGTCCGGCTGGGACGGCGTCGTTGCCCAGTTCTCCGGCCAGGCCGCTGCGGGCGGCGCCCCCGCCCAGGCGGTGGACGGCATGGCCAAGGCCCTGGCCTCCGTCCAGCCCCAGATCAAGGGCGCCGCGGGGACGTCCCTGGGCCAGGGCTTCCAGGCGGTCTACCTCGCGGCGGGCATCGCCGCCGTCCTGTCGGCCGTCCTCACCCTTTTCATCAACTCGCGCTCATCGGCCCCCACGGCCGATGCCATCGCCGAAACCACAGAAGCCAACGCCGAGGCCGTCCAGGCATAAATGCCCGGCCAAAAACCCCCAACTATCCGCGAGGAGACAACTGTGAACCCCATCGAATCCGATATCGACATCTGGGATGACGACATCACGGTGGACCCCTACCCCACCTACGCTGCGCTGCGTGAGCTGGGCGGCGTGGTCCACCTGCCAAAGAACAACCTGTACGCCGTCACCCGGTACAACCTCATCCGGGACGTCCTGGCGGACCCGGAGTCCTTCTCCTCCACCTCGCTTGGTTTCAACCCGATGGTGAACGAGGCACTGCAGGGCACGTCGCTGGCCTCGGATCCGCCCATGCACACCCAACTGCGGGCGACTCTGTCCGCAAACCTCACACCCCGGGCCCTTCGCGGTCTCAAGGTAACCATTGACGAGAAGGCGGACAAGCTGGTGGCCGAACTGGTGTCCACCGGCTCGTTTGAGGCCATCGATTCCCTGGCCCGCGCTTTCCCGCTGGACATCGTGGCGGACCTGATCGGCTTCGGCGGCCACGTCAAGGAAAACATGCTGCGCTGGGGGCAGGCCGCCATGCAAGTGATCGGCCCGCTGAACCACCGCACCCAGGAGAGCTTCCCCGTCGCCGGCGAACTCTACGGCTGGTGCTCGTCGGTCACCGCGGAGGACCTGGCTCCCGGCTCCATCGGCCGCGGCATCTTCGACGCCGAAGCCCGCGGGGAGATCCCCGAGGGCTCGGCAGGCCACATCATCCACCAATACCTGGGTGCCGGCGTCGACACCACCATCGCCTCCATCGGCAACATCGTCGCCCTGTTTGGCCGGCACCCGGAGCAGCTTGAGCTGGTCCGCAACAACCCCGAACTGGTTCCCGCGGCTTTCGCCGAGGTGCTCCGCTACTGGACCCCACTGCACATCTGGGGCCGCACAACCACGCGCGAGGTGGAGCTCGACGGCGTGACCGTTCCGGCAGGCGCCCAGCTCGGCATCCTCCTGGGTGCCGGCAACAGGGACCACCGGCACTACGACAACCCGGACACCTTCGACGTCAAGCGGAACCCAGTGGACCACCTGTCCTTCGGCTACGGTCCGCACGGCTGCGCCGGCCAGGGACTGGCACGCCTGGAAGGGCACGCCATCGTTGAAGCCCTGGCCCGGCGGGTGAAATCACTGTCCCTGGGCGAGGGGTACCGGGTTCCGAGCAATATCACCAGGAGCTTCGAACAGCTCCAGGTACTGGAGGTGGAAGCAGCATGAGGATCGAACTGGACCGGCCGCGCTGTGAGGGCCACGGCCTCTGCGAGGAAGCAGCGCCGGCGCTGATGCACCTGGACGACGACGGCGAACTGGTCATCGACGTCCCGGACGTGGAGGGGGACCAGGCCGAAGCGGCAGCGAAGGCCGCGGTCCGCGTTTGCCCCGTGGCAGCCCTGAAACTGGTGGCGGCGTGACGGCACGCCGGATCGTCGTCGTCGGCAACGGCATCGCCGGCCTGACTGCCTGCGACTCGCTGCGGGCAGCCGGCTTCGACGGCGAGCTGACCGTGGTGGGCGCCGAGCGCCACTCCCCTTACAGCCGGCCCGCCCTGTCCAAGGCGCTGCTCCACGGCGGCGACGGGCTGGCGGCGCACGAGCTGCCGGCGCCGACGCACGGCGCGGACGAATTGCTGGGGGTCAGCGCCACAGGTCTCGATGCCGGGGCACGCGTGGTGAAGCTCGACGGCGGCGGGAGCCTGCCGTACGACAAGTTGGTGATCGCTTCGGGTTCCCGCGCCAGGCGGCTGGCCGGGAGCGCAGAGGCAGGCTGCGACGGCGAGCTGACCCTGCGCACCCTGGAGGACGCCGTCCGGCTGAAGGAACTGGTGGCCGGCCGGCCGTCGGTGATCGTGGTGGGCGGTGGTCCGCTCGGCATGGAGGTGGCGTCCGGCTGCCTGCACAGCGGCTGCGACGTCACCCTGGTCACCGATGGCGAACCGCTGGTGCGGCAGCTGGGCACCTACCTGTCCGGCATCTTCACCACGGCGGCCCGCACGAATGGACTCCGGATCGTCAATGGCTCCAAGGCCCGGCTCCTCCGGTCAGGGCCCACCCCGCAGGTGGCAATGGCCGACGGAACGGTCCTGGAGGCGGACGTGCTGGTCAGCGCGGTCGGCGACGTGCCGAACATTGAATGGCTGGAAGGCTCCGGCCTGCTCACGGACGGCGTCCTGCGGGTCGATTCCCGCGGCCGTGTGCGCCCAGACATTGTCGCAGCCGGCGACGTGGCATTCTTTCCCACCCAGCGGGGACTGAGCCGGGTACCGCTGTGGACCAGTGCGATCGACCAGGCCAAGGCCGCCGCCGTCGGCCTCCTCCTGGGGGATGAGGCTCCGCCGCTGGAATTCCAGCCCTATTTCTGGACGGAAGCCTTTGGACTGTCGCTCAAATCGGTGGGCTTCACGCCCGTGGACGGAACTCCGCACTTCCTGGAACAGGGCGCCGGCGCCGATTCGGCGCTGCTTCGGTGGGAGCACGCGGATGGTTCCGGAACAGCCGCGGCCATCAACTACCGCATCCCCATCCCCAAGCTGCGGCGGCTGGCCAACACGGGATCACAGGTGGCCCGGGCCGCCGAACCCGTGACGGCCTGAGGCCACCATCTCCGGTTCCAGCGCCCGGACTCCACGTTAGGATTGACGCTATGCCATCGCTGCGCGAAGCCCAGAAGCAGCTCACGCGGGACACCATCGTGGAACGGGCGCTGGAGCTTTTCACCAAAAAGGGCTACGCCGCCACCACCATTGATGAGATCGCCGCGTCAGCCGGAACCACCCGTGTGACCTTTTACGCGTACTACCCCACGCGCGCAGACCTTATGCGGGATTTCATGGCGCGGGTGAACGCGGTCCTGGAGCGCGCCGACGGCCCCGGCAGCGGATCCACCGCCCCGGACCTGGTGCAGGTGGTGCGGGACGGCAAGCTGGCCGGCATCCTGTCCTGGCTGGAGTCCCGGGCAGCCCTGTGGCCGGTCTTCCGCCCCTACCTGGATGTCCTGGACGAGGCGGCAGCGGTTGACCCGGAGGTGCGCACCATGGTGGAGCACTGGCATGAGGAAGTCATCACGGACATGGTCCGGGGCATGCAGTCCGCCGGGCGCTTCGCCGGGGAAACCCGCCACATCCGCGGCACCCTGGCCTTCACGCAGCTCGACTACGTGGCCACGCTGTGGACCCGCCGCAAGATGGAGCCAAACCGTGAGCACGCCTTGGAAGTACTGGCGGACAGCTGGTACCACCTGCTCTGCGACGAAGGCTGACCAAGGCAGCGGAGGCTAGGCCCGTTCGGAGATCCACGCACCAAGCTCGGCGGCAGTTTCCGCGGTGAGGGCGTGTCCGCCCGGGTCCTTGCGGGCGTGGGTGTCTGCCCCGGAGGCCCCCAGGAGGTAGTCCCACGTGCGGGCCAGCAGGTCAGCCGGGATGACGGTGTCGGCTTCACCGTGGGCCAGGAACACCGGGGCGCCGGCAAGCCGGTCGGGCGACGTCGGGACGCCAGCCTCGAACGGCAGCGTCCCGTAAAGGACGGCGGTGCCCGCGAAACGCTGCGGATCAGCCAGCAGCAGCCCGCCCGCGAACGCCGCACCGCCACTGAAGCCAACCAGGATCACGGGCCGTCCTTCCGGCGCGATCGGCTCCAGCCAGGTCCGGAACCATTCCATAGTTTGGGCCAGCGACTCGGCGACGGGCCGGCCTGTCCCCCGGTTCGCGAACCAGGCGAACCCGCCCCCTGCCGGGATCGGCGCCCGGACAGCTGCGTAGGAGGGGCCCGCGGGAAGGTGGTTGGCCAGTCCGATGATTCCCGATTCATCCGATCCGCGCCCGTGCAGCAGCACCACGAGCGGACGGTGGGGATCGTCGGGGCTCTGCCAGGCGACGGTGGGTTCGGCGAACGGTGCGTGCATATCGTGTCCTCGGTGTTGGTGGTGGAAATGGCTTGGGTCAGGCAGGGGCCGGGGCCCCGATTTCCCGGTTGACGGCGGGCATGATCTCGGTGGCGAGCAGCTCGATGGAACGCGCTGTTTCGGCGAACGGAAGCCCGCCCAGTCCGATCTGGGCCATGTACCGGCTGGTGCCCAGGGCCTCATGGATGGCCAGGATCTTCTCCACCACCTGCTGCGGGCTCCCCACCAGCAGGCCGCCGCCCGGTTCGGACCAGTCATCGAAGGTTGAGCGCGGGAAATGGTCCACGGGCCGGGGCATGTTCTGTTCGAAGTAGGCCCGGTAATAGGGATAGAAGGTATCGCGTGCCTGTTGCGAGGTGGGCGCCACGTAGAAGTGGCCGCCGGCACCCACCGGCAGGGTGGCGGCGCCATGCCCGGCTTCGGCAGCGGCGTGCCGGTACAGTTCCACCAGCCGGCGGAACCTTTCGGGTCCGGACAGCAGCGCAACAAACAGGGGCAAGCCCAGGCGTCCTGCCCGGGCAAAGCTCGCCGGCGTCCCGCCCACTCCCACCCAGACGGGAAGCTTTTCCTGCAGCGGCCGCGGGGCAATGTCCATGCCGGGGATGTTTTGGGTCAATGTGCCCTGCCACGTCAGGGTGGCGTTGTCCCGCAGTTCCAGCAGCATGCGCAGCTTTTCGTCGAAGAGGGCGTCGTAATCGGCGGTGTCGTAGCCGAACAGCGGGTAGGACTCGATGAAGGCGCCGCGCCCGGCGATGATCTCGGCGCGGCCGCCGGATATGAGGTCCAGGGTGGCGAACTGTTCGAAGAGCCGCACCGGGTCGTGGGTGGAGAGCACCGTCACGGCGGTGCCCAGCCTCAGGTTGGTGGTCTCGCGGGCAACCGCGGCCAGCACCATCTCGGGGGCGGACAGGGCGAAGTCGCTGCGGTGGTGCTCGCCCAGGCCCAGGAAGCTGAGGCCCGCCTGGTCGGCCAGCTTGGCCAGCGCAATGATTTCTTCCAGCCGCTGGTGCGGCGACTGGGCCAGCCCGGTTTGTCCGTTGCGGGACAGTTCACCAAAAGTAAAAATGCCAAAGTCCATATTGGTTGAACATTCAACTTTGTAGATCTATTCCTGCACCTTCCCTTGCATCCAAAAAGGCGGGCGCACGACGCCGGGAGCCACCCGCCGTCGTACGCCCGCCTTGGCTCGCGGTGCTTAGGCTTCCACCAGCTTGGCTCCGGCCGGAACCTCGGCCGGTGCGCCGGGCTCGTTGCGGCCGTACAGCCAGTCGTTGTACTGGAAGTTGTTGTCGCCGCGGCCCTTGAACAGCATGTTCCGCAGGACGCGGGCCACGCCGTCCACGTGCCAGGACTCGCCCCAGATCCGGGCGGTGCGCTGGACACGGGCGGTACGGGCTGCGCGGGTTTCGTTGAACTCGCGGAAGGCGTCCTCCCACGCACCGGCGTCGATGCCTTCGGCCGTGAAGACGCGGTTGCTGGCGGCGTCCTGCAGCACGGCAGCATCCTCGAGCGCCTGGCAGGCGCCCTGGGCCAAGTACTGCAGCATGGGGTGTGCAGCGTCGCCGATTAGCGCCATCCGGCCCGAAACCCAGGTCTCGATCGGGTTGCGGTCGTACATGGGCCAGCGGATGCCGGTGGCCAGGTTCTTCAGGGCTTCCTGCACGGCGGGGACGCAGTCCTTGTAGGCCGCCTGGAGTTCGTCCACGCCGCCGTACTGCTCTTCGCCGCGTTCAAAAGAAGGCGACTTGAACACTGCCACCGTGTTGAGCAGCTGGCCCTTGCGGAGCGGGTACTGGACCAGGTGGCAGTTCGGGCCAAGGTAGACGATGACGTCCTCCAGGTCCGCGGCGGGGGTGTCCTCGGTGATGGGCACGGTGCCGCGGTACGCCACGTAGGCGGAGTTGACGGGTCCGTCATTGGCAACGGTGGCGCGGAGGGTGGACTTCAGCCCGTCTGCAGCCAGGATGGCGTCGGCTTCGAACACCTCGCCCTTGGCGCTGTAGGCCCGGGCCCGGCGGCCGTCGGTTTCCACCTTCTGCACCAGGACGTCGTTCACCAGGGTGACGCCGGCTTCCTGGCAGGCTTCGAGCAGGATTCGGTGCAGGTCGCTGCGGTGGATCACCACATAGGGGGCGCCGTAGCGTTCCTCGAACTCGCCGCCCAGCGTCTGGCGGGTCAGTTCCTCCCCCGTGACCGCGTCGCGGAACACCAGGTGCTTGGGCTGGACGCCGATTTCCAGGGCCTTTTCCAGCAGGCCCCACCGCTTGAGGACGCGGGAGGCATTGGGGGCCATTTGCAGTCCGGCACCAACTTCACCGAAGGCCGGTGCCACCTCAACGAGCGTGACGTCGGCGCCGTTTTCGCGCAGGGCCAGCGCTCCGGCCAGTCCGGCCATGCCCCCACCCACCACCAGGACATCGGTGGAATCTTTGACGTTAGACATTGGGAACTCCTACTGCTGTTGATTTCTTGATTTTGGTACCGACGGCCGCGAGCAGGACTGCTGCTGCGGCGGCTGCTCCGGCAAATGCCAGGAAGTTTGAGTTGACGCCCAGGCCAGCTGCGAGCAGGAGCCCGCCGGCCTGGGGCGCTGCCACGGCCCCGATCCGGCCCACGCCGAGCGCCCAGCCAAGGGCGGTGCCGCGCAGGTGCGCCGGGTAGTGGCTTGCCACGGCGGCGATGATGAGGCACTGGGTGCCGTGCGTGCCCACGCCGGCAAGCACCAGCATGAGGTAGACGACGGCGACGGGCGGCCCGGTGACCAGGACCAGCAATCCGACGGCGGCCACGGCCGCTGCCGCGATTGCGGTGGGAATGGGGCCGAACCGGGTCCCGGCCCAGGCGGTGAGCACCGAACCGGCCACCGCACCAAGGTTGAGGGCCAGGGCGAACGTCAAGGCGGAGCCGAGGTTGTAGCCTGCCAGCTGCATGAGGTTGGGCAGCCAGGTGCCCAACCCGTACCAGGCAAAGAGGGTCACCAGGGTGCCGATGGCGAACAGCAGGCTGGTGCCGAGGTAGGGCGCGCGGAGCAGGGACCCGAACCCGACGGCTTCCTTGGCGGCCTGGCCCTGGGCTGCGCCCTTGTGGCCCGGCGCCAGCGTCTCCGGCAGGTAGCGGATGCCCAGCGGGATGACAACCAACAGGGCGACGACGGCCACCAGGAACATGACGGGCCAGCCGAAGGCCGGGATCAGCGGGATGCCGACGAGGGCGGCGATGGAACCGCCGATGGGGACGCCGGACATCATCAGGGTGGCGATGGTGGACCGCCACTTTTCGGGGACCAGCTCTGCCACCAGGGCGTTGGCCGAGGGAACCAGGCCGCCCAGGCCAATGCCTGCCAGGAGCCGCAGGCCGCCGAAGACCGGGGCGTTGGGCGCGAAGGCGCAGAGGATGGTGAAGAGGGAGAAGACGACGGCGCAGCCGATGATGGTGCGCCGGCGGCCCCAGGTATCGGACATGCGGCCGGCGAAGACCGCCCCGATCATCATGCCGATGAAGGCCATCGAGCCGATGGTGCCCGCGGTAGCCTTCGTCAGGCCCCAGCCCGTGTCGCTGATGAGCGAGCCCTGTACGGTGCCATAGACAATCAGGTCATAGCCGTCGAAAACGACCAGCAGCCAGCACACCAGGACGGCGAGCACGGAACGCCGGGGAAACCCGGAAAGGCCTGCGCCCGGGGCGGGGGCGGCCATGCGCTGCGGCGCTGCAGCGGAAGTTGTGTGATTCATCCCACCACTGTGCTGGCAGTCATACCGCCACGCACATAAGATTCTGTCATGCAGAATCTTCCGGCCCGGCGGAAGCCCACCTACTCCATCGAGGCGGTGGACAACGCCCTGCAGCTCCTGCAGCTCCTGCGGGACGTGGGCAGCCTGCGGCTCAAGGACGCCGCGGCGGAACTCGGCGTGGCCCCGTCCACGGCGCACCGCCTGCTGGCCATGCTGGTGTACCGCGGGTTTGCCGTCCAGGATGAGACGCGCCGTTACGTGCCGGGCCCGGCCATGGGCGCCGGCCCTGCCGGGTTCAGCTGGACCAGGCAGCTGCGCGACATCTCGCGGCCCCACATGGAAGTGCTGTGCGCGCGAACCAACGAGACCGTCAACCTGATGATCCGGGTGGGTACCAAGGTCCGCTTCCTGGACACCGTGGAAAGCTCGAACATCCTGCGGGTGGGTGACCGGCAGGGAACATTGCTTCCCGCCCACAAGGCATCCGGCGGGAAGGCCATCCTGGCCGAACTGGATCCCGCGGTGGTGGAGCAGCTGTTCCGTGGGCCCAACGCGGAGCTCGCCGGAGACTACATCTCCGACGCCGAGTACCCGGCGTTCCTGCGTGAGCTTGAGTCCGTGCGGAGCAACGGATTCGCCGCCAACTTCGAGGGCACCGAGGAGGGCATCAGCGCTTTTGGGATGGCCCTGCACAACGGCAGGGGCATGGTGGTGGGCGCGTTGAGCGTGGCGACTCCGGTGGCCAGGTTCCGGCCGCTGTTCGACGCCGGGCTGGTGGGCGTCATGATGGAAACCCGCCGCCAGCTGGAGCTGGACATCGCAGCCAATCCCGTGGACGGGGCGGGAAGCGGCTGAGACTCCCGGCAGAGGGTCTGGGGGCGTAATTCTGGCAGACAGAATATGTTGGAGATCACAGCCAGCCTTACCTAGGGTCGAATCCACGTCGCACTCAGTCCGCACGCAAGGAGAAGGCCAGTGTCCATCAGCGCTGAAAACCAAACGCACGAATCCGTGGCGCAGGAACACCATGTTCCCGAGCCCACCCCGGAGGAGGCTGCCCAGCTGGAGCAGCTCTACAAGGATTTCGACAAGGAAAACCTGATTCCGCTGTGGACGGAGATCGCGGACCTGATGCCCATGGTTCCGTCCCCCAAGGCAGTTCCGCACGTGTGGCGGTGGGATGACCTGTACCCGCTGGCCGCCCGCGCCGGGGACCTGGTGCCTGTGGGCCGCGGCGGGGAGCGCCGGGCGATCGCGCTGGCCAATCCCGGCCTGGCCGGGACCCCGTACGCGACCCCCACCCTGTGGGCAGCGATCCAGTACCTGGGCGGCCGCGAAACCGCCCCCGAGCACCGCCACTCCCAGAACGCCTTCCGTTTCGTCGTCGAAGGCGAGGGCGTGTGGACCGTGGTGAACGGTGATCCCGTCCGGATGTCCCGCGGCGACTTCCTGCTCACCCCGGGCTGGAACTTCCACGGCCACCACAACGACACCGATGAGCCCATGGCCTGGATCGATGGCTTGGACATCCCGTTCGTCCACTACGCCGATGCCGGGTTCTTCGAGTTCGGTACTGAGCGCGTCACCGACGAGGCCACCCCGGACATCTCCCGCTCCGAGCGGCTCTGGGCCCACCCCGGCCTGCGCCCGCTCTCCGGCCTGGACCAGACCACCAACTCCCCCATCGCCGCGTACCGGTGGAAGTACACCGACGCCGCGCTCCGCGAGCAGCTGCTCCTCGAAGACGAGGGCCACCCCGCCACCGTGTCCCAGGGCCACGCCGCGGTCCGCTACACCAACCCCACCACCGGCGGGGATGTCATGCCCACCATCCGCGCCGAGTTCCACCGCCTGCGCGCCGGAGCCTGGACCGAGACCGTCCGCGAGGTGGGCTCCAGTGTCTGGCAGGTCTTCGACGGCACCGGCACGGTGACCCTCAATGGCGAAACCAGGGTCCTGGCCAAGGGCGACCTGTTCGTGGTCCCCTCCTGGGCCGCCTGGTCCCTGCAGGCCGAATCCGAATTTGATTTGTTCCGGTTCAGCGACGCACCCATCTTTGAGCGCCTGAACTTCAACCGCACCTACATCGAAGGACGCACCAAGTAATGAAACTCCTCACCCTCCGCACCGCTGACGGCACCAGGGCGGTCCGCCAGGACGGCGACACCCTCACCGAGATCCCGGGCTTCTCCGACGTCGGGGCCCTGCTGAAGGACCCCGCCTGGGAAACCACCGCGAAGGCGGCCAACGGCGCCACCCACGCCCTGGACGGCGCCGACCTCGCCGCCGTCGTGCCCGCCCCCGGCAAGATCATCTGCGTGGGCCACAACTACCGCAACCACATCAAGGAAATGGGCCGGGAAGTCCCCGAGCACCCCACCCTGTTCGCCAAGTACGCCGAATCCCTGATCGGCCCCAACGATGACCTGGCCCTGCCGCAGGAATCGGACACCGTGGACTGGGAAGCCGAACTCGCCGTCGTCATCGGCAAGGCAGGCCGCCGCATCCCCGAAGCCGAAGCCGCAGACCACATCGCCGGGTACTCCGTACTCAACGATGTCTCCATGCGCGACTACCAGTTCCGCACCATCCAGTGGCTGCAGGGCAAGACCTGGGAGAAGTCCACCCCGTTCGGCCCGGCCCTGGTCACCAAGGACGAGTTCACCGCCGGCCCGCTGATGACCTCCGCCGTGGACGGCGAAGTCCAGCAGTCCACCCCCACCTCGGACCTGGTGTTCACCCCGGAGTTCCTGGTCTCCTACATCTCCACCATCATCACCCTGAACCCGGGCGACGTGATCGCCACCGGCACCCCCGGCGGCGTGGGCCACGCACAGGACCCCAAGCGCTACCTGCAGGAGGGCCAGGTCCTGGTCACCACCATCGAGGGCCTGGGCCAGCTGACCAACCGCGTGGTCAAGGAAGCCTGATGGTCGCCCGGCACGACCAGACCACCGATCCCGTCCTGCTCGACGGGCTCCTGCAGGCCCGGCGCGGCACCGCGTTCTTCGCCCGCAAGCTCAACGAGCTCACGGACGCGGAACTGGACGGGGACTCGCTCCTGCCGGGCTGGACCCGCCGGCACGTTGTGGCCCACGTGGGCTACAACGCGCGGGCCGTGGCACGGCTGGTCGAATGGGCAGCCACCGGCGTGGAGACCCCCATGTACCCCTCGGTGGAGATCCGCAACCACGAGATCGACTTCGGCGCCACGCTCAGTCCCATCGCGCTGCGGAACCTGTTCGACCACTCCGCCGTGCACCTGAACGTCGAATGGCGCGACCTGCCCGCCGACAACTGGCACCACAAGGTCAAAACCGTCCAGGGCAGGACCGTCCCGGCCGAAGAAACCGTCTGGATGCGCACCAGGGAAGTGTGGGTGCACGCCGTGGACCTCGCCAACGGAGCCACGTTCAAGGACATCCCCGCACCCGTCCTGGAACGGCTCCTCACGGACATCACCGGCGCCTGGCACACCCGCGGCACCGATAAGGACCTCGTGGTCAAGGTCACCGGGCAACCCTCCGCGCTGGTCTTCGGTGACACGGCCGCCGCCTCCCCCACCGTGGTGTCCGGCTCCCTGGCCGCCATCACCCAGTGGGCCACCGGCCGCGGCACCGACGGCACCACGGCACAGCACGACGGCGGATCGGTCACCCCAGCGCCCCCGGCCCCAGCCTGGATCTAGCTGCAGATCGAGTGCCCGGGCAAGCCATCTGCCACACCGCACCCAAGGCGGGCCAGCATCCGCTGGCCCGCCTTTTGCCGTTGCTGCCCGGGATCCTCCCGCGCAGCGGGCCGACGCCTCGGGCTGGAAACCAAAAATCCGTCCCCGCGTTTGGGGCCGGGCCCATAATCAGGACGGCGGCCGCTGGATAGCATGAGGTGACCGGACAGAGCCGTCCGGCGGGATCGACGCAAAAGGAAAACCCATGGCCGCGGTTACGGTGGATGACATCCTCTCGGATCTTCCCCTTGGCTTCGCCAGCCTCATCCTCCGTCCAGCCCCCTCGGCGCCGGCCATTGAACGGTTCCTTATTGTCGACGCCGACGACGAGTCGGTCGAGGCTGCCGGCGCGTTTGTCCTGCTCATCGGTGTCCGCGGCCGTTCGGCCCTGCCGGCCCTCCGGCGGCTCCTGAAGGAGCCGCCCCCGGTGGTAGCCGTCAAGGGCAACCGCGAAGACCTCGCCGAAGCGGAAGAACTCCTGCAGGCAGCGGGCTCGGGCCTGCTGCTGGTTGATCCGGCCGCCGACTGGGACCGCCTGCTCTCCATCGCAAAAGACCGGATCCAGCCGCGCAGCTACGAGAGCGAAGTCCTCACCCTGCTCGAGGAAGACCTGTTCGCCATCGCCCAGACCACGGCCAGGCTCACCTCCAGCCACGTGCTGATCGAGGACGCGGCCAACAAGGTCCTGGCGTACTCCACGGTCACCAACGACATCGACGAACTCCGCAAAGCGTCCATCCTGTCCCGCCGCGGCCCGCGGAAGTACGAGCTGCTGCTCAAGGACCTGGGTGCCTACCGCGAACTCCACCGCACCCGGCAGCCGGTCCGCGTGCCTGCCCGGCCCCAGGACGGGCTGCGCGAACGGGTGGCCATCGCGCTTTTCGCCGGGGAGCGGATCATGGGCTACATCTGGCTCCAGGAGACCGGAGAAGGCTTCGGCGCGGACGTCGAGTACGTCCTCACAGGATCCGCAGCAAGGGTTTCCGCCGAACTGATCCGTTACCGCAACCAGCAGTCCGTTCACATGCGGGAGGACCGGGTGGCACGGATCCTGTCTGGGCCCGCCGAGGCCGCCGCCAGCGCCCACAGCGGAAAGATCCCCTCGGAGCGTCCCGCGGCGCTTCTCCTGATCGGTATGTCCGACGCGGACTCCCGGGCTGACGACGCCGCGCTTAAACACGGCGAACTGGCCAACCTGGCCTCCATTCACGCCGCCGCGTACAAGGCATCCGCCGTCGTCGGCCAGTTCAACGGTGACACGGCCCTCATCCTGCCGGACCTGCAGTCCAGCACGGCGGAGGCGGGGCTGAGGGCACTTGCCGAAGCGGTAGTCAAGGATGCCCGCAAGCACCTGGGCATCATTCCCTTCGCCGCCGTCGGACCGCTGGCGCCGGACCTGCTGTCCATCCACGGGGTCACCGGCATCACTGAAGCGCTGCTGGCCTGCGTGCGGAACGCCACACCGGGCACGGTGGCCACCGTTGACGATTTCGAGGCGGAAATCCTCTACCGCGAGGCCGTACGTAACTTCCACAGCTCACCCTTCCGGCACCGCAGCATGGCGGCGCTGCTCCAGGAGGATGCCGAACTCGCAGCAACCCTGCAGGCCTACTTCGACGCCTGCTTCGACGTCTCCAAATGCGCCAAACACATGAACCTGCACAAAAACACCGTCTACTACCGCGTTGCCAAGGCGGCCAGGGTCACCGGCCTGGACTTCGGCAACCCCCGCGACTCACTGGTGGCCCTGCTCCATCTCCAGGAGTGGGCCGCCTCCACCGACAATTCAGGCAGGAAATGAGCACCATACTCAGCGCACCGCCCCTGGGCGTCCTCCTTGAGGACATCGTCCGGCGCCACCGGCCCAGGCAGAACGCCGGCAGCGTTCCCGGAAACATCCCTTTCCTTGCCACGGTCCCGTTCGACCGCTTCGGCATCGCTGTCGCCACCACCTCCGGCGAGGTCTTCAGCTCCGGGGACGCCGGCGTTCCCTTTTCCATCCAAAGCATTTCCAAGGTGTTCACCCTGGCCATGGCCCTGCAGGGCGGCAGATCCACCGCTCTTTGGTCCCGGGTGCTGCGCGAACCCTCCGGAACGTCCTTCAACTCGCTGGTCCAGCTGGAAGCCGAGAAGGGCATCCCCCGCAATCCGTTCATCAACGCCGGCGCCCTGGTGGTCACCGACCACCTGCTGGAAGAGACGCCCGACGCCGCCACGCAGCTCCTGCGGTTCCTCACCGAACAAGCGGGGAGCCATGAGGCGGAGCGAGGCTCCCACGCACCGTTCATCGATGAAGCCGCTGCTGCCGGCGAGCTGGCCAGCAGCAGCCGCAACCTGGCCCTGGCGCACTTCCTCAAGGATTTTGGCAACCTCACCCAGCCGGCCGCGGCAGTGGTGGAGAACTACGTCCGCCAGTGCTCCATCATGATGACCTGCGTCCAGCTGGCCAGGGCCGGCCTGTTCCTCGCCAACGACGGCCAGGGAACAACCGGCAGGGTGCTGTCTCCCAGCGAGGCCAAGCGGATCGGCTCCATCATGCTGACCTGCGGCATGTATGACGCCGCCGGCGAGTTCGCGTACCGAGTGGGCCTGCCCGGCAAGAGCGGAGTAGGCGGCGGGATCCTGGTGATCGTCCCGGGCCAGTGCGCCATCTGCGTCTGGAGCCCGCGCCTGGACGCCAAAGGCAACTCCCTTGCCGGCACCGCCGCCCTGGCCGACCTCTCCGACCGCACCGGCTGGTCAGTCTTCTAAGTTTCCCCATCCAGCAAGATCTTCCCCGGATCGAAAGGAATACCCATGCCCAACAACCCCAATGAAGAGGTTGAGTTCGACCACGTTATTGATGGTGGTCACGCGCATGCGTCCGAGACCTCCCTGCACGCGGAGGACAAGGGCTACCACAAGAACCTCAAGCCCCGGCAGATCCAGATGATCGCGATTGGCGGTGCGATCGGTACCGGCCTGTTCCTGGGCGCCGGCGGCCGGCTCAACGCGGCCGGCCCGTCCCTAGTCATCGCGTACGCGGTGTGCGGGTTCTTCGCGTTCCTGATCCTGCGCGCCCTGGGCGAACTGGTCCTCCACCGGCCCTCCTCGGGCTCGTTCGTCTCCTACGCCCGTGAATTCTTCGGCGAAAAAGCCGCGTTCGTCTCCGGCTGGTTCTACTGGATCAACTGGGCCACCACCACCATCGTGGACATCACCGCCGCCGCCCTCTACATGCACTTCTTCGGCAACTACGTCCCCTGGATGGCCGAGGTCCCGCAGTGGGCCTGGGCACTGACCGCCCTCATCGTGGTCCTGGCCCTGAACCTGGTCTCCGTGAAAGTCTTCGGCGAAATGGAATTCTGGTTCGCCCTGATCAAGGTCGCCGCCCTCGTCGCCTTCCTGCTCATCGGCACCTACTTCGTCATCTTCGGCACCCCCGTCGACGGCCAGCAGGTCGGCATCAGCCTCCTGTCCGATAACGGCGGGATCTTCCCCAACGGACTGCTGCCCATGATCATCCTCATGCAGGGCGTCCTGTTCGCCTACGCCTCCATCGAACTCGTCGGCACCGCCGCCGGCGAAACCGAAAACCCCGAAAAAATCATGCCCAAGGCCATCAACTCCGTAGTCTTCCGCATC
>NZ_JBFTLY010000024.1:0-63633 GCF_056396685.1 Pseudarthrobacter sp. 05T312 | reverse complement strand
ATGGGCCTACGCCCGTCCTTACAGATCAGAGGCCGAGCGTGTTGCCGCTTTCGCTGGCTGGCTCCATCACTACAATCATCATCGAGGTCACACCTCACTCAAAGGTCAGCCACCGGCCAGCCGCGTCACCAACCTCTCAGGTCAATACAGCTAGGCTTCGCGGATGACCACGCTGAGCACACTCTGGCCCCTGTTCGACCTCCGGCTGGCCACGCCCCGGCTGGAGCTCCGTCCCATCACCGACCAGGACATCCCGGCAGCTGTCGTCGCCGCCCGCAACGGCATCCACGATGCCGCCAGGAACCCTTTCAGCACGCCGTGGACAGAACTGCCCGACGACGAGCTTGGCCCCAACATGGCCCGCTGGTACTGGCGTTGCCGCGGCGGGTTCACCCCGGAAGACTGGACGCTGCTCCTGGGCATCTGGCACGACGGGCAGTTCATCGGGTGCCAGGATGTAGGCGCCAGGGAGTTCGCGGTCCGGAAGACCGTCACCACCGGCTCGTGGCTCAAGCAATCCGTCCAGGGCCGCGGGCTGGGCAGGGAGATGCGTGCCGCCGTCGTGCTCTGGGCCTTCGACTGGCTGGGCGCCGAAGTGGCCGAATCCGAAGCCGCGGCCTGGAACAGCGCTTCCCTGGGCGTCTCCCGTTCCCTCGGCTACGAACTGAACGGCACCACCCGCAAAGCCTGGGGCACCAAAGTCGAAACACTCCAGCACGTCCGCCTCACCCCCGAAACCTTCAACCGCCCGGACTGGGAGCTGCATGTCGAGGGCCACGAGGCGGTGGCAAAGTTACTTAAGGTCGCTTGACTGCACAAGGCCGGCCCAAGTCCTTCGCGTAGGAGCGCATCGCCGACCAGAGCGTTGCGCAGGTCGCCCAGCGACCGAAGCAGCGCGCCGGGAGGTGTCTAAGCGACGGCGAAGGGCTTGGGGCGGACGTACCCAGCCACCGAAACGCACGAAGGGCCGTGGCCCGGCGAACCGGGCCACGGCCCCTTGCGTAGGTAAGGTCAGCCCTCCAGGAGCTCCGTCACCAGGGCGGCGATTGGGGACCTTTCCGAGCGGGTCAGGGTGACGTGGCCGAAGAGCGGGTGTCCTTTCAGGGTTTCGACGACGGCGGCGATTCCGTCGTGGCGTCCCACGCGGAGGTTGTCACGCTGGGCGACATCGTGGGTGAGGACGATCTTGGAGTTCTGGCCCATGCGGCTCATGACCGTGAGGAGGACGTTCTTTTCGAGGGACTGGGCCTCGTCCACGATCACGAAGGCGTCGTGGAGGGAGCGTCCGCGGATGTGGGTGAGGGGCATGACCTCGAGCATGCCGCGGTCCATGACCTCCTCCACCACTTCCTGGCTGACCAGGGCGCCGAGGGTGTCGAAGACTGCCTGCGCCCACGGGTTCATCTTCTCGGATTCCGAGCCGGGCAGGTAGCCCAACTCCTGGCCGCCCACTGCATAGAGCGGCCGGAAGACGATCACCTTGCGGTGTTCGCGACGTTCCAGCACGGCCTCAAGGCCCGCGCAGAGGGCCAGCGCGGACTTGCCGGTGCCGGCCCGGCCTCCGATGGAAACAATGCCGACGCCTGGGTCCATCAGCATGTCGATGGCCAGGCGCTGCTCGGCGGACCGGCCGTGGAGGCCGAAGACGTCACGATCGCCCTTGACCAGGCGGACCTGCTTGTCCGCGCCCACCCGGCCCAGTGCGGAGCCGCGGTTGGAGAGCAGCACCAGCCCCGTGTTGACGGGCAGTTCGGCGGCGGCGGGGATGAAGACTGGCTCGTGGCCGTAAAGGGTGGCGATCTCCTGTTCGTCGGCGTCGATTTCCGCGACGCCCGTCCAGCCGGAGTCCTTGACCAGCTCATTGCGGTACTCATCGGCCGTGAGGCCCATGGCGGAGGCTTTGACGCGCATGGGCAGGTCCTTGGAGACCACCGTGACGTTGCGCCCCTCGTTGGCCAGGTTCTTGGCCACGGCGAGGATGCGGCTGTCATTGTCCCCGCTGCGGAACCCCAATGGCAGCACCTCAGCGGAGATGTGGTTCAGCTCCACCATGAGGGTGCCGCCGTCGTCCCCGATGGGCAGGGGCTGGTTCAGGCCGCCGTGCTTGACCCGGAGGTCGTCCAGGAGCCGCAGGGCATTCCGGGCGAAATAGCCCAGTTCCGGATCGTGGCGTTTGGCTTCGAGTTCGGTGATGACCACGACGGGCACCACCACCTCATGTTCGGCGAAGCGCAGGAGTGCCCGCGGGTCGGAGAGCAGGACGGAGGTGTCGATGACGAAGGTGTGGATGTCGGCTTCCCTTCCGGAGACAGCAAAACCGGCCGCAGCATCAGTTGCTGCGCCGGCCTCAGAGGTGGCTCGCTCGGCGCGAGAGGTAGCTTTTCCGCCCTGTCCAACAAGGACCTCGGGCAGTTGTTCAGAAGTAGCCACATCGACTCCAGCCCCGGGCGCCAGCCCGGAATTGTTATTGGTGAGGCGGCTCGGCCACGAGGCCGGATCCGGCCTCCCATACACCCGGTGCGATGTTCCGCTCCATGTACTGGCCTCCCCGATCAGCCGGCGGTTTTGCCTGCTGATGGATATAACGTAAATCCACTCCGGGTCATTTCCGCAACTATTTGGCGGCGATTTCTCCGGCGGATGTATGAACTCGTGATGAACCGGGGGTTTCAGGCGCCGAAGCGCCGCTGCCGGCCGGCATAGTCCCGCAGCGCGCGGAGGAAATCGACCTTGCGGAAGGCAGGCCAGAGGGCCTCGCAGAAATAGAACTCGCTGTAGGCGCTCTGCCACATCAGGAACCCGGAGAGCCGCTGTTCCCCCGATGTCCTGATGACCAGGTCGGGGTCCGGCTGGCCGCGCGTGTAGAGGAAGCGTGAGATGTCATCGACGCACAGGTCGTCGGCGAGCTTGGAGATGTCCATGCCCTTGGCCACGGCATCATGGAGGAGTTCCCGGACGGCGTCGACGATCTCCCGGCGCCCGCCGTACCCCACCGCAACGTTCACGTGGATTTTTTCCCGGACAGGGGTCCTGGCGGTGAGCTTGTTCAGCCTCTCGGCCAGGTAGTCCGGCAGCAGTTCCGGGGCGCCCATGGCGTGGACGGAGATGTTGGCATCTTCGTCCAGCCGGTCGAGGGTGTTAGCGATGATCCCCATGAGGAGGTCCAGTTCCTCGCTGGAGCGGTTCATGTTGTCCGTGGAGAGCATGTACAGCGTCACCACTTTGACGCCCAGCTCCTGGCACCAGCCCAGGAACTCGTGGATCTTGTCCGCACCGGCCTGGTGCCCTTGGGCGGTGGGGGCGTTGAACTGCTTGGCCCAGCGCCGGTTGCCGTCCACCATGACACCAATGTGCCGGGGAATGCGGTCACGGGGTAGATCCTTGAGCAGCCGGCGCTCGTAATAGCCATAGAGGAACCCGGGCAACTCCACGCGTCCACTCACCTGACTTTCCTGCCGTACGTACATCCACATCCTAGGCTACCGCCAGCCGTCCCCCGGGACAGGCAGCACGGCAGGACAGGCCTTCACAGGAAGTTACCCGGCGGTAACTTACCGGTCCGTAAGTTATTCTGGTGCCATGAACAGCGACTCTCCGCAGGCCTCCCCGGCGCCCCGCCCGGAGGACAGGAACGCCGGTGCGGATCCGGAGCCCAGTGCAGTGGATGAGGCGGCGGTCCGCCTGGCGGAACTGTTGATGATCAAACCGAAATGGCGCGGCTGGATCCACACGGTCACGGCCCCGCTGGCACTCGTGGCCGGGATCATCCTGGTTGCCCTGGCCCCCACCCCGGACCGGCGGATTACCTCTGCCATCTACGCCGCCACGGGCGTCCTGCTCTTCGGAGTCAGCGCCGTCTACCACCGCGGCAATTGGTCACCGCGGGTCAAGCTCGTCCTGAAGCGGCTGGACCACACCAACATCATGCTGGTGATCGCCGGCACCTACACCCCGCTGGCCTGGACCCTGCTGGAGCGGCAGCAGGCGGTGGTGCTCCTCTGGGTCATCTGGGCCGGAGCCATCCTGGGCGTCCTGTTCCGGCTGCTGTGGACGGATGCGCCGCGCTGGCTCTACGTTCCCATCTACATCGCACTGGGCTGCGGCGCGCTCTTCTACCTGCCGCAGTTCTTCCAGGCCAGCATTCCGGCAGCCGTCCTGGTCTGCGTGGGCGGCGTCCTGTACATCACGGGCGCCGTGTTCTACGCACTGAAGAAGCCCAATTTCAGTTACCACCACTTCGGGTTCCACGAACTGTTCCACGCGCTCACGGTGCTGGCCTTCACGGCCCACTTCGTGGCGATTGCCTTGGCGGTCCTTGCCTAGATTCACCGGAGCCGCCGCCTGGCATTCCCTACTCGCCGGGCCGTGAAAGCCCGTCGGCGGGGCCGTTTCCGTTAGCCTTCGGCACTGCCTGGTGCGTGCCGGCGTCGAGCCCGTCCTGCGCGTCCGCCGCGTCAATGTCTGCCTCGGCAGCGGCCGCCAGGCGTTCTTCCTCGACTTGGGCGCGGTAGCGGACCCGGCGGATGCGGCGCACCATGTCCACGATGAGCAGGGCAGTGGCCACAACGAAGAACGCCGTCATGATGAAGCCCAGCAGGCCCGGCGTTACCTGGTCCTCGGAAATCCCGTCCCGGAGTGTCGGAGTGGGCAGCGGGCTCGGCGTGGTGGCGAGGCTCAAGAGCAGAGAATGCACGGTAAATACCTTCTGGTGGAACGGATGCAGCAGGACGCGGAGGAAACGGCCCGTCGCCGCGTCTGTCTTCTACACAAGATAGAAATAGCCTGCGTATCTATCTTAGCCCGGCGAACAGGTCCTTCTCGGGGAGTTCGGACGGCACCCGCGAGTGGATCAGGGAATAGTCCTCCCAGGGCCAGACCCGGCGCTGCATGTCCGGCGACACCGCGAAAAAGAACCCCAGCGGGTCAACCTGGGTGCGGTGGGCGCGCAGTGCGTCGTCGCGCATTTCAAAGAAGTCGCCGCAGTCCACCTGGGTGGTGGTGGGGTGCGCGGCAGGGGGTGGCGTGTGGCCTTCCGCATCTGACTCCAGCCAGGCCGCCAGGCGCTCGGCGTACGGAGACTGCAGTCCCGCCTCTTCGAGGGCAAAGTGCAGGGCCCGGAACCGTTCCGGGCTGAAAGCACGGTCGTAGTAGAGCTTGCTTGGCTCCCAGGCCTCCCCCGCCTCGGGGTAGCGTTCGGGATCGCCTGCAGCATGGAAGGCTTCCACGGCTACCCGGTGGGCCATGATGTGGTCCGGGTGGGGGTAGCCGCCGTTCTCGTCATAGCTCAGGATCACGTGCGGCTTGAAGGACCGCACCAGCCGAACCAGGGGCGCCGCTGCCTGCTGGAGCGGGAGGGTGGCAAAGGATCCGGCCGGAAGCGGCGGAAGCGGGTCCCCTTCGGGGAGGCCGGAATCAACGAAGCCAAGCCACCGCTGCTTGATGCCCAGGATGGCGGCGGCCTGCTGCATCTCCAGCCTCCGGGCACCGGCCATGTCCCTTTTCGGATGCGGCACGCCTTCCATGGCAGGGTTCTGGATGTCGCCGCGGGAGCCGTCCGTGCAGGTTGCCACCAGGACGTCGACACCGGCTGATGCGTACATCGCCATGGTTGCAGCGCCCTTGCTGGATTCGTCGTCCGGGTGGGCGTGGACCGCGAGCAGCCGGAGCGGAACCTGGGAGTTGCTGGACGCTGTCATGGAGGGGACGGCTCCTTATTCATTGTGCGCGGCTTGTGGCAGCTTACGGTTGTTGGTCGCGGCGCATTGGCCCGGGCGGCAGCCGCAGCCACCGCGAAGAGTCCGGCGGAAAGGGCACTAAACTGGTCTGGTGACTTCCCCGGACCAGCCGGCCCAATCCGCGCCCGCAGACACTAGCCTAGCCAATCGGTATGGTGCTAAAAAGCGCCGGCTCTCCCCCAAAGCTGCCCGGGTGGCCATCGGCGCCGCGCTCGTTGTCGGAATCGGCTTCCTGGCGTGGGTGACCACCTCCAACTCACTGGCAGGGGTGACGTACAAGGACGTGGGATACAGCACCACCGATGCCACGCTGGCGGAAGTGGACTTCCAGGTCACCAGGGAACCGGCCAACCCCGTCAAGTGTGCCGTGAAGGCGCTGGACTCCAAGTTCGCGGTGGTGGGCTGGAAGGTGGTGGACATTCCGCCGTCGGCAGCGGACGGGACGGCCGACGGCGGCAGGACAGTCGCCCAGCGCGTCACGTTGCGTACGGAGTCGGCGTCCGTGTCAGGCGTGGTGGACAGCTGCTGGATTCCCGCCGGAGCGTCGTAAAGGATGTGATGCGCGACGCTTGCTTGTTGGGTTATCTCTAGAGGATTGACTACAATGGAGAGATACCTTTACCCCGCTGAGCTGGTTACTGTTCCACAAGTGGCCACCGTGGCGGGGTCTTTTGCATGTAAGACCACTAGAGGAGAAGTCCGTGTCTACCACCAACAGCGCATCTGCAGCCTGGCTTACCCAGGAAGCTTTTGACCGCCTGAAGGCAGAGCTGGACCACCTTTCCGGCGCAGGCCGGGCGGAGATCGTCCAGAAGATTGAAGCAGCGCGGCAAGAGGGGGACCTCAAGGAAAACGGGGGCTACCACGCGGCCAAGGAGGAGCAGGGCAAGATTGAAGCCCGCATCCGCCAGCTGACGGTCCTGCTCCGGGACGCCCATGTGGGTGAAGCGCCTGCCGATGACGGCATCGTTGAGCCCGGCATGCTCGTGGTTGCAAGGATCGCCGGGGATGAGGAGACCTTCCTGCTGGGGTCCCGCGAGATCGCCGGCGACTCGGACCTGGATGTCTTCAGCGAGAAGTCTCCCCTTGGTGCGGCCATCCTGGGGCACAAGGAGGGCGAGACGTCCCCACCAGGGGACGGCCGCCGCTTTTGTGTGCGCACAATGTGCCGCGGGGACGCAGGACCGGAGTCAGGCCTCCCGCGGGAGAGCGGGGACGCGTGGACGCAGCAGCAGCGCCGCCACTACACCGCCGGCAGCGCCACCCAGGTGCGCCTGCCAGCTCACGTAGCCCGCCACAAAGGGAAGGGCACCCAGCAGGATGCTTCCATAACCCATGAAGAGGACAACTGCGAGCAGGATCTGCCGCCAGCTGCGGTTGAAGAACCCACGGACCAGGAGGAAGGCAAAGAGCCCGAAGACAAGCCCGGATGCGCCCACCGTGACACCGTCGCCGATAAGCCAGACAGCCACTCCGCTGCCGAGCCAGCTGAAGGCCAGCGCCGTGAGGAAGACCCGCAGCCCGGAAAGGAAGACCAGGAACCCGAAGATGACCAAGGGCAGGCTGTTGGACAGCAGGTGGTTCAGGTTGGCATGCAGGAGCGGGAAGGTGAAGATATCCAGCAGCCCGTCCACGCTCCTGGGCCGCAGCCCGAAGGTGCGCGTAAGGGCACCCATCATCAGCGTGTCCACCACTTCGATGGCAAACAGCAGTGCCACGAATCCGCCAAGCACCAACAGGGCGCCCTTGGCGCGCGACGCGATGGTCTGCCGGTCCGGGCCGCGCCCGCTGCTCCCCAGTCCGCTACCCAGCCCGGCCACGGCCGTTCCTAGTGGACGACAATCGGCTGGAAGCCCTCGGCGCGAAGTGCACTGAGGACCTGTTCGCCGTGCTGGTGGCCCTTGGTTTCAAGGTTCACGGTGATGGAGACATCACCCATGCTGATGGAGCCGCCCACCCTGGTATGGTCCAGGCCGGTGACGTTGGCGTCGTTTTCGGCGATGATGCGGGCAATGGTGGCCAGCGAACCCGGGCGGTCATCGAGCATCATCCGCACCGTCATGTAGCGTCCGGCCGCGGAGAGGCCGCGCTGGATGACTTTGAGCATCAGCATCGGGTCGATGTTTCCCCCGGAGAGGACCACCACGGTGGATCCCGGGTTTTCAATCTTGCCGTCCATGAGTGCGGCGACACCCACTGCCCCGGCGGGTTCCACCACCATCTTGGCCCGCTCGAGCAGGAAGATCAGGGCGCGGGCCAGGGAGTCTTCACTGACGGTGACCACATCGTCAACCAGTTCGCGGATGATGCTGAAGGGCAGCTGCCCCGGTCGTCCCACGGCGATGCCGTCCGCCATGGTGGAGACCTTCTTCAGGGGCACCAGTGCGTCGGCGGCGAGTGAGGGCGGGTAGGCGGCGGCGTTCTCCGCCTGGACGCCGATGATGCGGATCTCCCGGCCGAGTTCCCTGGCGCGGGCCTTGATGGCGACCGCAACTCCCGCCAGGAGCCCGCCGCCGCCCACGCCCATGAGGACCGTGTCGACGTCCGGGACCTGCTCAAGGATTTCCAGGCCTACGGTCCCCTGGCCTGCCACTACGTCCACGTTGTCGAACGGGTGGACAAAGACCATGCCGGTTTCATCGCTGTAGCGCTGGGCTTCGGCGAGCGCCTCGTCCACGTTGTGCCCGTGCAGGATCACTTCGGCGCCGTGGCTCCGGGTGGCGGCGAGTTTGGGCAGCGCTACGCCCAGCGGCATGTAGATACGGGCTTTGATGCCGAGGCTCTTGGCGGCAACGGCAACGCCCTGGGCGTGGTTGCCGGCAGAGGCTGCCACGACGCCCCGTTTCTTCTCTTCCGGGGAGAGCCGGGCCATGCGGACGTAGGCCCCACGCACCTTGAAGGACCCGGCACGCTGCAGGTTTTCGCATTTGAAATGGACGTCGCCGCCCACCATTCCGCCCAGTGCCCGGGAAGATTCAACGGGGGTGCGCGCAATGATCCCGTCAAGCAGCTTCTGCGCCTCAAGGACATCGTCCAGTGTGACGGGAAGGGTTTCAAGGATCTTCACGGACTACTCTCCTCTGGGTTTTGCCCCGCTGCCCTCCGGAGAGGCGGCGCGGGCATCACGGTGCTCGGATGACGTGCCGGCTTCCGGGCCGTTCCCGGAACCGGATGCAGTTGGCGGTTCAACGTCCTCGATGGTGTTGTCCCCGCCCGCTCCGGCAGTGATGGGCCTCCCGGCAATTACCGGCACTTGTTCATGTTCCCACGTTCTGGCGGCAATGTAGCGAACGGCCGAGTTTGCTACGGCGAGGATCGGCACGGAGAACAGCGCGCCGGGAATGCCGGCGAGGTACGAGCCTGCCGCAACGCTGAGGATCACGGCGACCGGATGGAGTGACACTGCCTTGCCCATGACCAGGGGCTGGAGGATGTGGCCCTCGAGCTGCTGGACCAGCAGGACGATGCCCAGCATGATCAGGGCGTTCACGGGGCCGTTGGCGACCAGGGCCAGGAGGACGGCCACGACGCCGGTCACCAGGGCGCCCACGACGGGAATGAAGGAGCCGAGGAACACCAGCACGCCCAGGGGAAGCGCGAGCGGGACACCAATGATGGCAGCGCCCACGCCGATGCCCAGCGCGTCGACGGCGGCCACGAACATCTGGATGCGCGCGTAGCTGACCATGGATGCCCAGCCCTTGTGACCGGCACCGAAGGTTGCTGCCCGGGCTTTGCGGGGAAGCATCCTGACCAGGAAGGCCCAGATCCGGTCCCCTTCCAGGAGGAAGAAGATAAGGATGAACAGCGAGAGCAGCATGCCGGCGGCGAAGTGTCCGGCAGTGCTGCCAAAGGACAGGGCCCCGCTGACGATGCTGCTGCTGTTGTTCTGCAGTGCGTCGGTGGCGTCCTTGACGTACTGGTCGATCTGGGTGGCGGTCAGGTGCAGCGGGCCGGCCGACAGCCAGTCCTGGACCTGCCGCACGCCTTCGAGGGCCTGGGAGTAGAGTTCGCCGAAACCGACCACCAGCTGCCTGCCCACCAGTGCCAGCGCACCGGCAATCACGCCAATGAACCCGATCACGGTCACTGCGACGGCCAGCCCTGCGGGCAGCCCGCGGCGCTTCAGCCATGACGTGACCGGGCTGAGCAGTCCGGCAAGGAGTGCGGCCACCATGATGGGAATGATCAGGAGGGTGATGTGGCTGAGCAGCCACACCAGCGTCCCGGCCATCAGGAGGATCAGGCCCAGCCGCCACGACCAGGAGGCGGCGATGCGGATGCCGTACGGGATGTCCTTGTCCAGCTCACGGTCGGTGAGGACCCGCAGGGGCGCCGCGGCGGTGGCAGGTGCCGGCGCGGGGGGTACCGGTGCTGGAGTGGCAAGGGTAACGTCGTCCTCTTTTGGCGTCATGTACCAATACTTCCCCAGCAACCGCCCCAATGGGAAACTAGTGCCCTGCCGTGCCGGGGGCGTAGTCGATTCCCCATTCCATACTGAAGGACTCCCCCGGCGCGACCCATCGAAGGCCGTCGCCGGAGTTGAAGGCATTGGCCGGTCCCGTCATCGGCTCCACGGCCACCGCCCGCGTCCGGCCCGGATAGACCGTGCTCACGAAGACGTGGACGTACTGGCAGGATTCGTCCTGCCAGAGCGACACGCTGCTGCCGTCACCCGCGGCCAGGGTATGCCTGGCCACTCCGCCCTCAAAGCGGAGGTCCGTCAGGGCAACGTCCACCGCAAGGTCCGCGATGCGGCGGCCGGCCCGGAAATCAACTTCCCCGTCAACCGGGGCCATGCTGCGCGGGATGAGGCGCTCATCGGTTACCAGGCGCGTGCCGGCGGACACTGTCAGCTGCAGGTCCCCGGGCGGAGTGTCACCGACCCGCAGGTAGGGATGCGCGCCGAGGACGAAGGGGGCGGCTGCCGCACCGTCATTGGTGAGGGTCTGCCGGACCTGCAGCCCCAGGTCTTCCGAAAGCTGGTACTCCACCCGGTGACGCACCAGGAACGGGTAGCCGTGCTGCGGAAAGACGGTAGCCTCCAGCGCCACAGCGTGCGGGGATTCAGCTGCTTGAACGTAGCCGGCATTTCGAAGCAGGCCATGGCTGGCGTTGTTGCGGGACACTTCGGTGATGTCCAGTTGTTGCTTCCTGCCGTCGAGGAACCATTCTCCGTCCTCCACCCTGTTGGCCCAGGGAGCCAGCGTGATGCCGGCCCCGCCCGGTGCAATCTCGTCATCGCCATAGGTCTCTGTCAGGAGGACCCCGCCCCGGCTGAACGATCGGAGGCCGGCGGCGAGTTCGGTCACCACGGCCACGGCGTCACCGCGGCGGAGCTCGTATTGCCGGCCTGTGGCGCAGGGCCGGGCGGGGGCGGGGGAAGTGGTTTCCGGTTCGGAAAAGGCAGTCATGGGGATTACCGTACATCGGGCGGACGAGCTCCTCCATCCCACCCTCTGTTACTTTTTGTTCTTAACTATTCATTTTTGATCGTTTGTGCCAAACTTTTTCCATGACAGGGATCACCAGCACCAATCTCTCCGACGGCCGGGAGCTGTTCTACTTCGACGACGCCGGCACCAGCGTCCCGCGTTCGGCGCACTTCACGACCGACCACCGCGGCCTCCCGCCACGGGCGGAACCCGGAGAGGTCCGTTTCGACGCACTGACCGACGAGTGGGTGGCCATCGCAGCGCACCGCCAGGCCCGCACCCACCTGCCGCCGGCGGACCAGTGCCCCATCTGCCCCACCACCCCCGGGAATGCTTCCGAAATTCCTGCCGCCGACTATGACGTGGTGGTTTTCGAAAACCGGTTTCCCTCCCTGGGACCGGCGCTGGGGCCGGTTCCGGAGGATGCCGCGTGGGGCACCAAAGGCCCTGCCTACGGCCGCTGCGAGGTGGTGTCTTTCACTCCGGACCACACCGGGTCCTTCAGCGGGCTGAGCCAGGAGCGGTCCCGGACCGTGGTCGAGGCGTGGGCGCAGCGCACCGCTGCCCTTAGTGCGATGACGGGCATCAGGCAGGTGTTTCCGTTCGAGAACCGCGGCGCGGACATCGGCGTGACCCTGCACCATCCACACGGACAGATCTACGCCTACCCCTACGTGACGCCGCGCGCCGGTGTCCTGGGTGCGGCGGCCCGGAGGTACTACGACGCCAGGGATGGCCGGGATACCCTCACCGGTTCCCTGCTCCGCGCTGAGCGGGAGGACGGCAGCAGGATGGTGGTGGAAGGAAAGCACTTCAGCGCCTATGTACCCTTCGCTGCCCGGTGGCCGCTGGAGATCCACTTGGTTCCGCACCGCCAGGTCCCCGACCTCGCCGCACTGGGCGGGGAGGAGAAGGATGAACTGGCCCATGTCTACCTGGACCTGCTCAAGCGGGTGGACGCCCTGTATCCCACGCCCACCCCGTACATCTCGGCCTGGCACCAGGCGCCGCTGGACGCGGTCCTGCGGCCGGCGGGCTACCTCCACCTCCAGCTGACATCCCCGCGCAGGGCAGCCGATAAGCTGAAGTACTTGGCCGGGTCGGAAGCGGCGATGGGCGCCTTCATCAACGACACCACCCCCGAAGTCGTGGCGGAACGGCTGCGCAGTGTTGCCGTGCCGCCGTCGTCCACCCCTGCTGCCGCCCCCGCGGCCACGACGGAAGGAGCACACGCGTGAGCACCCAGTACCACGGCAACGATGCCGGAGCCGCGGCGAAGGGGCTGGCGGCACGTTTCGAACATGAGTTCGGCGGCGCTCCCGACGGTGTGTGGCAGGCGCCGGGACGGGTGAACCTCATCGGCGAACACACGGACTACAACGAAGGCTTCGTGCTGCCCTTCGCCATCGACCGCACCGCCCGGGTGGCCGTGGCTGTCCGGCCGGACTCCACCGTCCGCCTGTTGTCGACCTACGGTGACCAGGGCCTGGTCACCACCTCGCTGGAGTCACTGCAGCCCGGAACCGCCAAGGGGTGGACCAAATACCCCCTGGGCGTCATGTGGGCCCTCCAGGAACGGGGCACCGGCGTCCCGGGCCTGGACCTGCTCCTCGACTCAAACGTCCCGCTGGGTGCGGGCCTGTCGTCGTCGCACGCCATCGAATGCGCTGTCATCACCGCACTCAACGACCTCACCGGCGCCGGGCTTGCGGCCGAGGACATGGTGCTGGCAACCCAGCGGGCGGAGAACGACTTTGTGGGTGCGCCCACCGGAATCATGGACCAGTCCGCGTCCCTGCGCGGCTCCAAGGGCCATGCAGTGTTCCTGGACTGCCGGGACCAGGCGGCGCGCCTGGTCCCGTTTCAAACCGAACCCGCAGGCCTGGTGCTCCTGGTGATCGATACCAAGGTGTCGCACTCCCACGCCGACGGCGGTTACGCCTCACGGCGGGCATCGTGCGAGCTCGGCGCCGAGGTAATGGGGGTGAAGGCCCTGCGGGACCTGGAGGTTGCGGACCTTGAGGAGGCCAGCGGGCTGCTGGACGAGGTCACGTTCCGTCGGGTGCGGCACGTGGTCACCGAGAATGACAGGGTGCTCCAGACCGTGGAGTTGCTGGGCGGGCCCGGCCCAAGCGCCATCGGCCCCCTGCTGGACGCCAGCCACGCGTCCATGCGGGACGATTTCGAAATTTCATGCCCTGAGCTGGACCTGGCCGTGGACACCTCCCGGGCCAACGGCGCCATCGGTGCCCGCATGACCGGCGGAGGCTTCGGCGGGGCAGCCATTGCCCTGACCCCGGTGGACGCCGAACAAAAGGTGCGCGACGCCGTCGTGAAGGCTTTCGCGGACGCCGGCTTTGCGGCCCCGGACATCTTCACGGTCTCCCCTGCAGCCGGAGCCATGCGGGTCGCCTAGGCAGGCCTCGCACTAAATGACCGTGGGCCCCACCGGTTCGGTGGGGCCCACGGTCAATTAAAGTACGACGGCGGAAGTTGCCGTAGTGCCTAGTCGTCGCCGCGCAGGATGGCCAGCAGGCGGATGATCTCCACGTACAGCCAGACCAGCGTGACCGTGAGGCCGAACGCCGCCGTCCAGGAGAACCGCTGCGGGGCGCCGCTGCGGACGCCCGCCTCGATGCTGGTGAAGTCCATGATCAGCGAGAAGGCGGCGAGGCCGATGGCCAGCAGGCCGATGAAGACGCCCAGCGGGATGCCGAAGATCTCGAAGGAGGTGCGCAGGCCAAACGGGCTCTGCACGGCGCCAGTCCACATCATGACCATGTTGATCAGCGCAAAGACGGCGTAGCCGATAAGAGCGATCATGAAGAACCGCATGGCCTTCGGGGTGGCCCGGACCTTGCCGCTCTTGAACAGGAGCAGCGTCACGGCGAACACCGAGAGCGTGCCGATGACGGCCTGCAGCCCGACGCCGGGGAACATCCCGTCCAGGATGCGGGTCAGGCCGCCAAGGAACAGGCCCTCCAGGGCGGCGTAGGCCAGGATCAGCGCCGGCGAGGGCTGCTTCTTGAAGGTGTTGACCAGCGCCAGGACGAATCCGCCCAGCGCACCGACCACCATCAGCAGGGAAGCCAGGCCCTGCGCCACCACCAGGGTGACTGCTGCGCCGGCAATCACCGCGGCCAGGCATGCGGCGGTCTTCATGATGACGTCGTCGAACGTCATCCGGCCGGTGTCCGCGGGGCCTGCCGAGGGCTGGCTGTACATCTGCCGCAGCTGCTCGTCGGTCATGCTCTGCGGCTGGGTGCCCCAACCCTGTTGGCCATAAGGCTGCTGGCCGTAGGAGGCCTGGCCGTACGGCTGCTGGCCGTAGGGAGCGCCATAGGGAGCCTGCGGGACAGGCGGTGCCTGGGTGGCTCCACGGAAACTCTTTCCGTTGAAGATCGGGTTGCCGCCAAGTGCCATTGCGGGATTCCTCCATGTGGGTGTGGGTGATGAGCTTTTTGTTACGCTACCAATTCCCACGTGGGGGCCGCCGCGAAAGTTCCCATGGGGCCCGGTTGCAACCGAACCGTGACCGTTGCCACGGTGGGTACCGGGCCCCATCGGGCAGGCTAGCCTACGCCCAGGTACGCCTCCTTGATGGAGGGGTCCTCCAACAACTGCTTGCCGGTGCCGCTGTGGGTGATCTCCCCCGTCTCGAGCACGAAAGCCCGGTGGGCTCCGGCAAGGGCCTGGTTGGCGTTCTGCTCCACCATCAGGACCGTGGTTCCCTGGTTGTTGATCTCCTTGATGATCTTGAAGATCTGGCGGATGAACTGCGGCGCCAGGCCCATGGACGGCTCATCGAGCAGCAGCAGTTTCGGGTTGGACATCAGGGCCCTGCCGATGGCCAGCATCTGCTGCTCACCACCGGACATGGTCCCCCCGTACTGCTTTTCCCGCTCCTTCAACCGCGGAAACAGGTCGAAGACCCGGTCCAGGTCCTTGGACACTCCGCTTCTGTCCTTGCGGCCGAACGTTCCCATGTCGAGGTTTTCCATGACGGTCATGCCAGGGAAAATGCCGCGTCCTTCCGGGGCCTGCGAGATGCCGTGGACCACCCGGATGTGGGCCTTCATTTTGGTGATGTCCTGGCCCTCGAAGGTGATCTTGCCTTCAGTGCAGTTCAGCAGGCCGGAGATGGTCCGCATGGTGGTGGTCTTGCCGGCGCCGTTGGCACCGATGAGTGCCACCACTTCGCCTTCGTTGACGGTGAAGGAGATGTCCCGCAGGGCCTGGATGCGGCCGTAGTGGACGGAAACTCCCTCAAGTTCAAGCAACGTCATCTTCAGGCTCCCCTAGGTAAGCAGCAATAACACGCGGGTCTTCGCGGATTTCGCGCGGCAGCCCGTCCGCGATCTTTTTCCCGAATTCCAGCACGACGATCCGGTCGGTCACGCCCATGACGAGTTTCATGTCGTGCTCGATCAGCAGCACGGTGTAGCCCTCGTCCCTGATGGTGCGGATGAGGGCCATCAGTTCCTCCTTTTCGGCCGGGTTGAAGCCGGCCGCGGGCTCGTCCAGGCAGAGCACCTTCGGGTCAGTGGCCAGGGCCCGTGCAATCTCAAGCCTGCGCTGGTAGCCGTAGGGCAGTTGCCGGGACAGGACATGCGCATGGCTGCCGATACCCACGAAGTCCAACAGGGCCATGCCGCGCTCGATTGCGGATTTCTCCTCCCGGATGTGGGTGGGAAGGCGCAGCAGCGCGCCGCCCACGCTGGTCCGGTGCCGCGCGTCCAGGCCCACCACCACGTTCTCGAGGGCGGTCATCTCACCGAACAACCTGATGTTCTGGAACGTGCGGGACAGGCCCAGCCGGGTGATCTTGTGCTGCTTGATGCCGTTCAGGACCTGTCCCTCCAGCACCACTTTTCCGCTGGTGGGCTTGTACACGCCGGTCATCGCATTGAAGCAGGTGGTCTTGCCGGCGCCGTTGGGCCCAATCAGTCCCAGGATCTCACCGCGCCTGATGTTGAAGCTGATGTTGTCCAGCGCCACCAGGCCGCCGAACTTGATGGTCAGGTTCTGCACCTCCACGATGTTGTCGCCCACCTTGACCGCGATATCGCGGTCCGGGGCCACCTTCTCGGCCAGTTCCTGGTCCACCCCGGCCTCGGCGAGGGCCTCCATGTCCAGCTCCGGCGCAATCGGGGCCGCCGAATCCTCCTGAACCTGGCTGTTCTGGTCCGCGCTGTGGCGTCCCGGGCTTTGCTGGGCCGGCTGCTCCCCGACGCTGCCGGAGCCCGCATGCCTTTCCTCGGAGCTCATGCCTCCGCTCCTCTCTGTCCGGCCAACGGTGTTTCGGGGCCGGCCGGTGGTTGGTCTTTGTCTTTGGGCTCGGAACCTTCACGGCTGGTGACCTTGTTCAGGGCCGTCCTGCCGTAGGCAAGCAGCCGCTGCCGCGCGGGCAACAGCCCCTGGGAGCGGAAGATCATGATCAGCACCAGGGCGATCCCGAAGATCAGGTATTTGTATTCCGCAATGGCCGTGAACCTAAGCGGGATGTAGCTGACCAGGGCTCCACCCAGGATGGCGCCCACCTTATTGCCGGCACCGCCCAGCACGACGGCGGCGAGGAACAGGATGGAGGTGGTGACGTCGAACTTCTGGTTGTTGACGAACCCCACCTGCCCGGCGAAGAGTGCTCCGGAAAGCCCGCCGACGGCAGCACCGATGGCGAAGGCCCACACCTTGTACTTGAAGGTGGGGACACCCATGATTTCGGCGGCGTCCTCGTCTTCGCGGATGGCAATCCAGGCGCGGCCCACCCGGCTGCGTTCCAGGTTGCCCACCAGGAGGGTGACGATGATGATGATGGTCAAGGTCAGCCAGTACCAGGGCACACCGTTTGAGTTGGAGAAGATGGGCGTACCGTCAGCCCCATCACCCGGCGGGTGGCCGACGTTCTGGAAACCCACCTGGCCCTTCATTGCAGGAATGATGGTGGCCAGGATGCGGATGATCTCCCCGAAGCCGAGCGTCACAATGGCCAGATAATCGCCCCTCAGCCGGAGTGTGGGCACGCCCAGCATGACGCCGAAGAACATGGTGACTGCCATGGCCACCGGAAGCGTCCAGAGGTAAGGGATGTGCAGGTAGGGCGAATCCGGGCTGGTCAGCATGGCGGCAACGTACGAACCCACCGCAAAAAAGGCGACGTATCCGAGGTCCAGCAGGCCGGCGTACCCGACCACCACGTTGAGGCCGACGGCGATCAGCGCGAACCGGGCCATGTCGAAGCAGGCAAGCGCGAAGTTGTTGCCGGGCTCTGTGGTGATGATGGGCGGGTTGAGCAGTGGAAGCAGGTAGGCCAGAACCACGACGACCACCAGGAAGGCCCACTGCTGCTGGCGGGACAAGGCGTGCCACCGGTCCGAAAAGTACCCGGACCTGCGTTTTCCGCTCGGGCGGTGGTCGCTCTTGCCGGCGGCCTTCGATGATGCTTCGCGGTCCTCTGCTGCCTGTTGGGCGGCCGCTGTCTGCAGCGGCGTGGGGCCGTCCGTCATACTCATGCCTTGCTCCTTCCGAGGGAGGTTCCCAGGATGCCTTCGGGCCGCAGCAGCAGCACGAGCACCAGGACCACGAACGCCACGACGTCGGTCCACTGCGAGTTGCCCAGCAGGATCTGGCCGTAGTTGCCGATCAGGCCAAGGAGCAATCCGCCCAGCAGTGCCCCGCGCACGTTGCCGATGCCGCCAAGCACCGCGGCAGCGAAGGCCTTGATGCCCAGAACGAAGCCACCGCTGTACTGGACGCCGGACGGGATCTTCATGACATAAAACAAGGCGGCGGCTCCTGCGAGCAGGCCTCCGATGACGAAGGTGGTAATAATGATGCGCTCTTTGTTGACGCCCATCAATGTGGCGGTATCAGGGTCCTGGGCCACTGCCCGGATGCCGCGGCCAGTGCGCGACTTGCTGATGAACCTGTCGATGCCCACCATCATGATGACGGCGGCGATGATGATCACCAGCTGCTGCGAATCAACGATGGTACCGAAGACGTCGAAGATGGGGGTGGGCCGGAACATGGTCAGGGCCAGTTCGGGGCTGGGACCGCGCCACAGGTAGATGAGGTACTGGATGGTGAAGGAAGCACCAATGGCCGTGATCAGGAAGACCAGGCGGGGTGCGTTCCGTTGCCGCAGGGGTTTGTAGGCGATCCGCTCCAGCAGGAACGCTGTCACGGCTGATGCCACCATGGCCAGGACCAGCGCCAGCAGCAGGTTCAAGATGATTGCCCAGATATCGAGCCGGGGAGCCGAGGGGCCGAAGCCAAGGGTGCTGAGGGTAAAGAAGACGGCGTAGCAGCCAACGATGAACACTTCGGAGTGGGCGAAGTTGATCAGGTTCAGAACGCCGTAAACCAGGGTATAGCCGAGTGCTACGAGTGCGTAGATGGCCCCAAAAGTGAGGCCGTCAAAGGTGGCGCTCCAGAAGTTCTGGGCCAGGGACGGTATGTCGAAGGTGATCCAGTCGTTTTCCGTCGGGAGCAGTGGGACGAGAGTGGGAAGCATGGGAACATCCTGATCCAGTTGCACGCGGCCTTGTGGGCCCGGCCGTGGGACTTGTGTCTATTGACGTAGTTCGGTCCTGGGCTGCTGCCAAGCGAAGAAAAGGCTGTGGGGGCCGCTGTTGCTGGCCCCCACAGCCGGTTCCCGCGTGGCTGCTACTCCCCGATGGGGCCGATGGGAACGATCTTTCCGTTTTCCACCTTGTAGCCGTAGACGGTCGGGGCCTGGAGCTCGCCCTTGTCATCCCACTTGTAGTGCTTGCTCAGGCCGTCCTTGTCGTAGGCCTTGACCCAGGACAGCAGGTCCGCACGGCTCTGCTTGCCGGCGTCGATACCGGAGAGCAGGACGGTTGCGGCGTCGTAGCCTTCGATCGAGTACGTTCCGGGTTCTGCTCCCTTGGAAACGTCCTTGTAGGCGGAGGCGAAATCGGGGATGAGTTCGCCGGGGAGGCAGGGGCAGGTGAAGTAGGCGTTATTGGAAGCGTCGCCTGCCTGCTTGATGAACTGGTCGTCCTTGACACCGTCAGGAGCCACGAACGTACCGTTGAAGCCCTTGCCCACCAGCTGCTGGTCGAAGGGGGCGCCCTCGGCGTAGTAGCCGGCGTAGAACACGGCGTCCGCCTTGGCGTTCATGATCTTGGAGATCACGGCGGAGAAGTCCTTCTGCCCCGTGGTTACCTTCTCGGTTCCGGCCAGGGCGCTGCCCAGGCCGGCGGAGGTGGAGGTTCCCAGGCCAATGCCGTAGTCGGAGTCGTCCTGGACCAGGTACACCTTCTTCGCGCCGAGCTTGCCGGTGAGGAACTTGGCGGCTGCGGGGCCCTGGACGGCGTCATTGCCGAGGCCGCGGAAGAAGGTGGTCCAGCCGTTCTGGGTCAGCGTGGGGTTGGTGGCCGACGGGGTGATGTGGACCAGGCCCTTCTGCTCGAAGATGTTGCCCGTAGCTTTGGACTCGCCGGAGAACGGCAGGCCGATCACACCCACGATGTCCGGCTCGCTCACCAGCTGGGTGACGGGGCCGGTGGCCTTGTTGGGGTCGCCTTCAGTGTCGAACTTCTTGAACTGGACCTGGCAGCCGGGGTTGGACTTGTTGTGCTGGTCGATGGCCAGCTGGATGCCGTTGAAGATGTTGACGCCGAGCTGGGCGTTGGGCCCGGTCTGCGCGCCTGCATAGGCCAGCGTGGTGGTGGCGGGGCAGGTTGCCTTGCCGTCACCGGCCGGCTTGACCGCACCGGCGGGGACATCGACTTTCGAAATGGCGGGGATGTTCACCTTGCTGGACGAGCCGGAGCTTTCGGTGGTGCCAGGGCCCGCCTGGTTGGCGCAGGCCGACAGCAGCATGCTGAATGTGGCTGCCGCTGCCAACGAGGTGAGGACTTTCTTTCGGTACATTTGTCTGCCTTCCGAAACAGGGCCATGCGATGCGCGTGCGGATCAATGGGGCGCTTCGGCGCCCGGAATTGGACCAGGAATTCCTGATTTAGGTTCAAGCTAATGCATAGACAGCAGCGAAACTAAGTGACAGAGGTCACAGCCTTATAACAGTCGTTTCCTATGTGGAATTAAACGCGGGAAGCCGCCTGCTGGTGCAGGCGGCTTCCAGGCGTGCCAACCGTCCGGGTGACGGAAGGGACAAGGTGTACCCCAGGTGGGACTCGAACCCACAACACGCGGATTTTAAGTCCGCTGCCTCTGCCAATTGGGCTACTGGGGCGCCGGGTCAATGGTACCTGCCCGGGACGCATTGGCTGGAAATGCCGACGGCGGCCGGCCCGCAAAGGGGACGGCCGCCGTCGGGCGTGGTGGAGCAGACGCGCTACTTGGCGTTGGCCGCCACGGTTTCCTTGGGAGCGGCGGTGGCGCTGGAGCCGCCGGCCGGCACTGCTGCCGGAGCAGCGGCCGGCTTGGGAGCCGGAGTGGCCGCCGAGACGAAGGCGCCGCGCGGGTTGTCCAGGTCCATCAGCTGCGTGGTGTCGCGTCCGGCGAAGAAGCCGATGATCCAGTTCAGGATGACGCGGAACTTGCGCTCCACCGTGGGCATGGCCATGCCGTGGTAGCCGCGGTGGGCCAGCCAGGCGAGGCCGCCCTTGAGGCCGATCCGGCCCAGCAGGTTGATGTTGGCAACGCCCTTCCACTCGCCGAAGCCGGCCACGGCACCAAGGTTCTTGTGCTTGTAGTCCGCCAGCGGCTTGTCCCAGCGGGAAGCCCACAGGTTCTTGGCGAGGCGCTTGGCCTGGCGCAGGGCGTGCTGGGCGTTGGGGACGCAGGTGCCGTCCGGCAGGCCCTTGCCGGTGAGGTCGGGAACAGCGGCGATGTCGCCGGCTGCCCAGGCGTTCTCCACGATGCCTTCATCGCCGGAGATGCGCAGGTCCGGCAGGACGCGGACGCGGCCGCGGGGCTCGAGCGGGAAGTCGGTGGAGCGCACCATCGGGTTTGCCTGCACGCCGGCGGTCCACACGAGGGTGTCGGCCTCGAATTCCTGGGCGGGGGTCTTTTCCGGAAGGTTGATCAGCTTCAGGCTGCCTTCGGCGCTGTCCAGCGAGGTGTTCAGGAGTACCTCGATGCCGCGGCTGCGCAGGTGCTCAACCACCCAGTCGGCCTGCTTGGCGGTAACCTCGGGCATGATGCGGCCCATGGCTTCAACCAGGACGAAGCGGACTTCCTCCTGCTTGATGCGGGGGTTGTTGCGCACGGCGGCGCGGGCGAGGTCTTCCATCTCGGTGATGCACTCGATGCCGGCGAAGCCGCCACCGACAACGACGAACGTGAGGGCCCGGGCGCGTGCGGCGGGGTCCGTCATGGTGGAGGCAACCTCTATGCGCTCCAGGAGCTTGTTGCGAAGGGCAACGGCTTCCTCGATGGTCTTCAGGCCGATGCCCTTGTCCGCCAGCCCCTTGATGGGGAAGGTGCGGGTGATGGCGCCGGCTGCGAGCACGACGTCGAAGTAAGGAACCTCGAAGTTCTCGCCGCCGTCGGCAGGAGCCACCACGGCCGTCCGGTTGACGTGGTCGATCGACGTCACGCGGCCCTGGATAAGTTCGGTCTGCTTGAGGTGCTGGCGGTGGGAGACCACCGCGTGGCGGGCTTCAATGTTGCCGCCGGCAACCTCGGGGAGGAAGGGCTGGTAAGTCATGTAGGGCAGTGGATCCACGACGGTGACGATGCCACCGGCATTCGCGATCTTCTTCTGCAGTTTCAGTGCTACGTAGAGGCCGACGTACCCGCCGCCGACGACGAGTACCCTGGGACGGTCCTGGAGCTGTGGGGTGGTTGCCATTGTTTAAGGATACAGGAGTTTGTGAAAATCTTCACTAGCCGTCGGACGCCTCCGTAACCTGCGGATTCCGGCGTGGCTGCACGCTTTCCATCACCCCGGTATCCGGTTCTTCAACGGCCGGGGAGCCGTTGCGGGCAGCCCTCCGGAGCTGGATGGCAGCGGCCGCGATGATCACCACGAACAGGACCGCAAAACCGATGACGACGGCGGCGCCAATGGCACTGTCCCGCTGTGACGGGGCCTTGGCCGCGGGAACGGTGGCTTCCGGCAGCGTGGGTGCGGCGCTGGGCACTGACGTTGCGGTTGGCAGCGGGACTGCCGGAGCGGCGTTGCCGCGCCGGTGCACGCGGATCCACTCGGCGATGGTGCCCAACGGATTGACGGTGGCCTCCGGAACGTCGGCCTTGAGCGCCGCCTCGGCATTGAGGATGCCGTAGCCGTAGAGCGGATCCTTGCCCGGGGCCCCGGCGTCCTTGGCCGTTGAGACGATCCTGTTGATGACCTGTTCGGCGCTCATGTCCGGCCACTTGGACCGGATCAAGGCGGCCACGCCGGCCACGATGGGAGTGGATCCGGACGTGCCGGCCCATTCCGCGTAGCCGCCGCCGGGGAGCCCGCCGAGGAGGTTCTCGGCGGGGGCAGCCACCCCGATGCTGATGCCCTGCGACGACGCGTCCACGCTGGCCACGTTCTTGCGGTCCAGGCCGGCGACGGTCAGCACGCCGGGGATGGTGGCCGGGGCGCCTACCTGGGTGTTGCCTCCTACCCGGTTTCCGGCGGCGGCCACGATGACCACGTCCTTCTGTTCGGCGTAAAGGAAGGCGGCATCCCAGCTTTGCGGCCATTGCGGCGTGGTGCTGCCGAGCGAGATGTTGATGACCTTGGCGCCGTTGTCCACCGCCCAGCGGACCGCCTCCGGAATCTGGTCCTGGTCGCTCTTGCCGGAGGGGTTGGCCGACCCCAGCCAGGTGGAGACGGAGAGCAGCTGCGCTTCGGGTGCCACACCCATGATGCCGTCCGGAGGAACTGCCGGTCCCGGACTTGGACTGGGGCTGGCGCTGGCGGGTTGGTGTCCGCGCCCTGCCAGCATGGTGGCCACGAGGGTGCCGTGTTCGGGCTTGGAGCCGACGCTCTTCTGGCCGTCCGGCTGGCCCGAGCCGGACGCGTCGTAGCCGCCCACAACGGAGCCTTTGAGGTCCGGGTGCTGGGCATCGATGCCGCTGTCGATGATGGCCACTTTCACGCCGGCGCCCTTCGACACCTCCCAGGCCTTGGTGATGCCCGAGTCCGCCAGCCAGTATTCCTTGTCCCGCCATTCGTCGGCACGTGCGGACGGGGCGGTGAACAGGCCGGCACAGAGGCAGCAGGCAGCCAGGAGGACCGCCACTGCGGCGGCCACGGTTCGGGAAAGAAACGGGGTTGAAGCTGGGGTGGAATGCATGGGCTACCCGATGCTCAGTGCGATGCCGTCAAGGATGTCGTGCTCGCTTGCCGTGGCTGCGGTGATTCTCCCGCCGGTCAGCTCCCCCATCCGTTGCAGGATGCGCCGCCACACCAGTCCCCCGGCACCGATGACGTCGACCCGCCCGGGGTGCATGTAGGGCAGGGCCGCCCGGCCGGCGCGGGTCATTTCCAGCAGGTCGGTGGCGGCGTCGCCGATCTCCCGAATCGGAAGCTCCACACCGTGGATGGCGTCCGGCGAATATTCGGGCAGGCGCAGCGCATGGGCGGTGATGGTGGTGACGGAGCCGGCGACACCGACGACGGCGGTGGCGCGTTCCAGCGGCACGTCACGGCCGGCGCGGGCCATGGCTTCGTCCACGTCGGCTTCCGCAGCGGCGATCTGTCCGGCGGTGGGCGGATCGTTGCGCAGGTGCCGTTCGGTCAGCCGGACACAGCCAATGTCCACGGACTTGGCGGCCGTGACTCCTGCGGAAGTTCCCAGGACGAACTCGGTGCTTCCCCCGCCGAGGTCCACCACGAGCACCTGCTGGCCGTCGAGGACGGGCAGGACACTGCTGGCCCCGGCAAAGGATAATGCCGCTTCCTCGTCCCCGGAGATAACCTCCGGTTCCAAGCCCAGCAGTTCCCTGACGCCGTCCACGAAGACATCGCGGTTGCGCGCGTCGCGGCTGGCGGACGTGGCAACGAAGCGGACCCGCCCTTCTGCGCCATGTTCCTTGATGAGGCGGGCATAATCGGCTGTTGCGGCGAGGGTGCGCTCCAGCGCCTCCGGGGCGAGCTCGCCGGTGGCGTCCACGCCCTGCCCGAGCCGGACCACGCGCATTTCGCGGTGGACGTCGGTGAGGACCGTGCTTCCGTTGCTGCGGTCGATGTCGGCGATCAGGAGCCGGATGGAATTGGTGCCGCAGTCGATGGCGGCCACGCGGCTCATTCGGGCACCCCCGTGGTGCCGGCGGATTTCCGGACCGGGGCGGGACGGCCCACGATCTCCGGCAGTCCTTGGGGCCCGTGGCGGCTCAGGTCGCGGGAAGGTGCCTCACCGGCGGTGTCCCAGGCGCCGTCGCAGTAGCACTTGTCAGCAGTCCACCACTCGGCGATCATCCCGATCGCCTGGTCGCCCAAGGGGTTGACGCCGCTGCCCGCCGCCAGGGAGTGGCCCACCAGGACGTGCAGGCACTTGACGCGGGCAGGCATCCCGCCGGCGGAGACGCCGTCGATCTCCGGCACCGGGCCGATGCCCGAACGCTGGCCGATGGCTTCACGGGCGGCCAGGTACTCCTCGTGGGCTGCCCGGTAGGCGGCGGCGAGCCCGTCGTCGCCGGCCAGCTGGTCGTTCATGCTGTGCATGACCCCGGCGGCTTCAAGCCTGGAAACCGCGGACGTGATCACCGGGTGCGTCAGGTAGAAGGTGGTGGGGAACGGTGTGCCGTTGCTGAGGCGGGGCGCGGTGGCCGCCACCAGGGGGTTGCCGCAGACGCAACGGGCCGGAATTTCCACGACGTCGCGGACGGGGCGTCCCAGCTGCCTGCTCAGTACTTCAAGATCGTGTGCTGTCGGTTGGCGGGATTCGTCCCGGGCGGCTGCCGTGTTGTGTTCCACTGTCGCGGGCCGTCCTTCCTGTGCGGTTCAGTCTGTGGCCGCGCGCCTGATGGACTCCCACAGGGAATCCACCCACGGCAGATCGGCGGGGTCTTGTGCTGCTGCGCCGGCGGGGCTACTGCTTTCTCCGGCCGGCTCATCGCTGCCAAAAACCCAGTAGCCGGTTTCGCCCGGCATAACCATGTTAATGCGGTCGCGGGCCTGCTGCTTCACGTAGTTGGGATCCTGCCACCGCGAAACCTGCTGGCGGAGGGAGTCACCTTCGGCCTGGCGTGCGGCGATATCGGCGTTCAGGGCGTCGATTTCGGCCTTCTTGTCGAAGAAGATTTTGACCGTGGGCGCCAGCATGATGGTGATGGCAACCATCACCACTGCCAGCGCGAGCATGCGCCCGGAAAACGCCTTCGCGGGGACGGGATGCTGCTCCTCGTCGGCGCGGGCCGGATCCTTGCCGTCAACCGGGCTGCTGCCCTTGCGCCCGGGGGAAGGCTTCGGAGCCTTGGCCTCCCCTGCCGTCCCTGCGCGCTGCCCCGCTGTTGTTGACCGCCCGTGATGGTCCTTCGATGGTGCAGGGGCGCCCTTGGCCGGCCGGAAATCCGCCCGGATGACTTCGGCACCGGCGGAAGATCCGTCGTCGGCCGTTTCCTTGGCTGGACGGGTGGGGGCGACCTTGGGAACTTTGGGGCGGCGGGTAGCCATGACACTCCTGAAACGCAGCCTGCCGGGCCGCCACTATCTGTGCTGGACAGTCCCAGCAGGCAAACGTTGCTGGAACAAATGCTGCTGTAAACAACAGCGGTGGCTATGGTCTTTCAACCATAGCCACCGCGGATGGGATTAGTCGGTTACTAGCCCTTGAAACGCGGGAACGCGCTGCGGCCTGCGTAGCGTGCGGCGTCGTCCAGTTCCTCTTCGATGCGCAGCAGCTGGTTGTACTTGGCGACGCGCTCGGAGCGGGCGGGTGCGCCGGTCTTGATCTGGCCCGCGTTGGTGGCCACAGCAATGTCGGCGATGGTGGTGTCCTCGGTTTCGCCGGAGCGGTGCGAGGTGATGGTGGTGTAGCCGGCACGCTGGGCCAGGCTGACGGCGTCCAGGGTCTCAGTCAGCGAACCGATCTGGTTGACCTTGACCAGCAGGGAGTTGGCGGTACGGGTGTCGATGCCGCGCTGCAGGATGGCGGGGTTGGTGACGAAGAGGTCGTCACCCACCAGCTGGACCTTGTCGCCGATGGCGTCGGTGAGGGTCTTCCAGCCGTCCCAGTCGTTCTCGTCCAGCGGGTCCTCGATGGAGACCAGCGGGTAGTCGGCAACGAGTTCGCCGTAGTAGGCGCTCATGTCGCTGGCGGACAGGGACTTGCCTTCGAACTGGTAGGCGCCGTCCTTGTAGAACTCGGAGGAGGCAACGTCCAGGGCCAGGGCGATGTCCTTGCCCGGGGTGTAGCCGGCGTTCTTGATGGCTTCGGTGATGAGGTCCAGGGCTGCGCGGTTGGACGGCAGGTTCGGGGCGAAGCCGCCCTCGTCGCCGAGGCCGGTGGACAGGCCCTTCTGCTGCAGCACGGACTTGAGGTTGTGGTAGACCTCAACGCCCCAGCGCAGGCCTTCGGAGAAGGTCTCGGCGCCGATGGGGGCGATCATGAATTCCTGGATGTCGACGTCGGAGTCGGCGTGGGAGCCACCGTTGAGGATGTTCATCAGCGGCACGGGCAGGACGTGGGCGTTGGGGCCGCCCAGGTACTTGTAGAGCGGCAGGTCAGCGGAGGCTGCGGCTGCGTTGGCAACTGCCAGGGAGACGCCCAGGATGGCGTTGGCGCCCAGCTTGCCCTTGTTGGGGGTGCCGTCCAGGTCCAGCATGGCCTGGTCGATGCTGCGCTGGTCGGTGGCGTCGAAGCCGGTCAGGGCGGGGGCGATCTGGTCGATCACGGCGTCGACGGCCTTCTGCACGCCCTTGCCGAGGTAGCGGCCCTTGTCGCCGTCACGCAGTTCGACGGCCTCGTGCTCACCGGTGGAAGCACCGGAGGGAACTGCGGCGCGGCCGATCTGGCCGTCCGACAGCAGGACTTCAACTTCAACGGTGGGGTTGCCGCGGGAATCGAGGATCTCGCGGGCGTGGATGGCATCGATAAGCGCCATGAATTTGCTCCTTATGGGCGATTAACGGGGGGAATCAGGCAGAAAACTCGACGTACTCGTCAGGGACCAGCCTAGTCGAGAGTGCTCCGGGTTACTCAAACCGGTCAAGGCCGGGACGTCATGATGGCGCGGGGTCACTTTCGTCCCACGGGCCACGCTGGTAGCGGCGGACGGCGTCCCGCAGGGCGCGTTCAGCGTCCATGCCGCTGTCCCTGGCAGAACGGACGACGGCGAGCAGCAGGTTTCCGAGCTCCTCCTCGCCTTCAGGTACGGGAGCCCCCTCGGGGAGCTCCAGCCCCGCACGTGCTGCACGGTCCAGTGACTTCTGTGCCCTGGCCAGCGCCGGGAGTGCCTGTGGGATGCCTGCGAAGGGGTCCTGCCGTTCGGGCTTTTCGGCCCGCTTGACGGCATCCCACTTCTGCTCGATCTCCGCCACGGTGGCCGGGAAGGTGTCCTGCAGGGAGCCGTCGGGCCGGAAGACATGGGGATTCCGGCGGATCATCTTGGCACCCAGGCCGCGCGCCACGTCGTCGAACGTGAAGGCTCCGCGCTCCTCCGCAAGGCGGGCGTGCAAAACCACCTGGAGCAGCACGTCGCCCAGCTCGCCCTGCAGTTCGGCGTCGGGGTGGCCTTCCTCGATGGTCTCGGCCACTTCGTAGGCCTCCTCGAGGAGGTACTCCACCAGGGAAGCGTGCGTCAGGGCGCCCATCCAGGGGCAGTGTTCGCGCAGCCGGGCAATTTGGCCCAGCAGTTCTTCGGTTGGAGAACTGCCGGGCCGGAAATCCGGGTCAGCCAAGGTTGGCGTAGGCGTCGTTGATGTACTCCACCAGCGCTTCCTTTTCCTCCAAGGGCAGGAAGGATGCCTCGGCGGCGTTGAGGGTGAGCTCAAGCAGGTCGTCGAGGTCGTAGTCGAAGGTTTCCACGAGCAGGTTGAACTCGTCGGTCAGGGTGACGCCGCTCATCAGGCGGTTGTCGGTGTTGATGGTGACGTTGAAGCCCAGCTGGTAGAGCATGTCCAGCGGGTGGCTTTCAATCCCTTCGCCAAACTCCGCAATTGCGCCCGTCTGCAGGTTGGAGGAGGGGCAGATTTCCAGGGCGATGCCGCGGTCGCGGACCCAGCTGGAGAGGTCGCCCAGGGTGACCAGGCCAACGGTGTCGCCGGCTTCCTCGTCGTCGTCGAATTCCACCATGATGTCCTCGGCGATGCGGACGCCGTGGCCCAGGCGGAGGGCGCGGCCGTCCACCAATGCCGACTGGATGCTCTCCAGCCCGGCTGCTTCGCCTGCGTGCACGGTGGCGGGGAAATTGTGCTGGGCGAGGTAGGTGAAGGCGTCCTTGAACCGGCTGGGCAGGAATCCGTCCTCGGCACCGGCGATGTCGAAGCCCACGGCGCCCTGGTTGCGGTGGCGCACGGCGAGTTCGGCGATCTCCTGGCCGCGGTCGGCGTGGCGCATGGCGGTGATCAGCTGTCCCACCTGGATCTCGCGTCCGGTCTCGGAGACGGCCTCGACGCCGGCCTCCAGACCGTCCTGGACTGCCTCCACGGCCTCATCGAGGCTGAGCCCCTTCTGGAGGTGCTGTTCCGGCGCCCACCGCACTTCGCCGTAGACCACGCCGTCGTCCGCGAGGTCCTCGACGAATTCCTTGGCTACCCGGAACAGTCCGTCGTAGGTCTGCATGACGGCCACTGTGTGGTCGAACGTCTCCAGGTAGCGGACCAGGGATCCGGAGTCGGCTGATTCGCGGAACCATTGCCCTAAGGCGACGGGGTCCGTTGAGGGGAGCGTGTGGCCAACGGCCTGCGCCAGTTCGATGATGGTGGCCGGACGGAGTCCGCCGTCCAGGTGGTCGTGGAGGGAGACCTTGGGCAGGCTCTTCAGGTCAAAATCGATGGCAGGGGCGGCGTCAACAATAGGCTCAGTCACGTTCCCACCTTAGGGTGGCCCGCAGTCCAAAGCCAGCCGTTCGAAGCCGGCCGCTATTTGGCGGCGGGACCGGCCTTTGCCGACGGCACCACGAGGGCCTGCGTGCCGGTCCTGCCATCCTTTGCTGGAGCGGTGGATTCGTCGGACCGTTCATCCGATTCCGGCGCGTCGTGGCGGCCCAGCCGTTTATGCCACCAGCGGAGCGTGTGGTCGATGACGACGCCCAGGACAATGGCGAAGACGACGGCGATGCCGGCGCTCAGCAGCGGGTTGTGGTGCAGCCACGGGAACGAGCTGGCCAGCAGGCCGATGCCAAGGGAGTAGCCCACCCAGGTCACGCAGGCAAAGGCGTCGAAGACGAAGAACCTGCGGTGCGAGAATCCGGTGCTTCCGGCCACGTAGTTGACGGCCACGCGGCCCCAGGGGATGTAGCGGGCGGTGAAGATCAGTACCGCGCCGCGTTTCTCGAGTTCATAACGGGCCCAGGCGAAGACTTTCCGGACCTTGGGGCGGCGCATCCACCCCCACCGGTCCAGGCCGATCTTGCGGCCGAGAATGTAGGCCATGTTGTCACCGGCAATGGCGCCGACCAGGGCAGTGAGGCCCAGGATCCAGAGATTGGGTTCGCCGCTGTGCCGCGAGAAGGCCGCGAGGGCAACGATGAGGGTCTCGCTGGGGACCACCATGGCGAAGCCGTCCACGAAGAAGAACACCAGCAGCGCCGGGTAGATCCACCACTGGCCCGCTGCATGGAGCACGGCCTCATTAATAAACTCCACGCGGTGTTGCTCCTGTATAAAAATGACACAGCCAAAGTGCCGCAGCCAAAGCGGAAATCGTTCCTAAGTGTCCCACGCCCCGGGCCCTGTCCGCTACGCCCCAATGCCCGGAATTACCCCTTAAACGCGCGGGTCATGTCCCGGGTTCCCGGATGCGCTCCACCACGTTGGGTTTGCCGCGGAGTTTGTTGATCAGCAGGTCCACCAGGATGCCCAGCGCTACGGCGCAGACGATGGCAATTGCCGCGCCCAGAATGTGGTTGTCCTCGAACCACTGCCCAAAGAAAAGCCCGATTGCCACCGAGTAGCCTGCCCACAGGCTGGCCGAAAGGACGGTGAGGCCCACGAACCGCAGGTGCGGGTAGTGCGTGACGCCGGCGGTCAGGTTGACCGCCACCCTGCCGATGGGTATGAACCGGGCCACCAGGATCAGCGACGCCGGCCGCTTGCGCAGCTCCTGGCCGGCCCAGCGGAATGCGCTTTGCATCCGGGGCCCGCGCATCCACGCCCAGCGGCGGGTGCCCACCCGGCGGCCCAAAAGGTAGGCGATATTGTCACCGAGGAAGGCACCCGCTGCTGCGACCAGTATCAGCAGCAGCGGATGGGGAACATCCGCGGTGGCGGCGACGGCGGCGAGGCCCACCACCACGGATTCGCTGGGAACGGGCGGAAAGAATCCGTCAATGATGCAGCAGGCCAGCACCAGGACCAGCACCCACGGCTGGCCCGCCGCGGCGAGGATGAAGTCATTGATGGCCTGCATGGGTTCCTACGCGATGCGGTCAATGATGAGCTGCTGCGCGGGCCGCGAACCTTCCGGAGCGATGACCACGGCGTGTTCCAGGGCTTCCCGGGCGCGGGCAAACCGTTCCGGGGTATCGGTGAGCAGGGTCATCAGCGGTTCCCCGGCCCGCACGGTGGCCCCGGGCTTGGCATGCATGCGCACCCCCGCCCCGGCCTGGACGGTGTCCTCCTTGCGGGCGCGGCCGGCACCCAGCCGCCAGGCGGCCACTCCGACGGCGAGCGCGTCCAGTTCCACCAGCACCCCGTCGGCGGGAGCGTAGACGACGTCGGTTTCCCTGGCCACCGGGAGCGCGGCGCGGGGGTCGCCGCCCTGGGCGCTGATCATCCGGTTCCACACGTCCATGGCCCGGCCGTCCTTGAGGGCGGCGGCGGGGTCGGCGTCGTGGACCCCTGCACAGGCGAGCATCTCTTCGGCGAGCCGGACAGTGAGTTCGACAACGTCCTCCGGGCCGCCGCCGGCCAGGACCTCCACGGACTCCTCAACCTCGATCGCGTTGCCGGCGGTCAGGCCCAGGGGCGTGTTCATGTTGGTCAGCATTGCTACGGTGTTGACCCCGGCATCCTTGCCGAGCGCCACCATGGTTTCGGCGAGTTCACGGGCGCGGGCCTCGTCCTTCATGAAGGCGCCGCTGCCCACCTTGACGTCCAGCACCAGCGAACCGGTTCCCTCGGCGATCTTCTTACTCATGATCGAGGAGGCGATCAGCGGGATGGCCTCAACCGTTCCGGTGACGTCCCGCAGCGCGTAGAGCTTCTTGTCCGCCGGGGCCAGGCCTGCACCGGCGGCGCAGATGACCGCACCGACGTCCTGCAGTTGGGCGAGCATGTCCTCGTTGCTGAGGTCCGCGCGCCAGCCCGGGATGGACTCCAGTTTGTCCAGGGTTCCGCCGGTGTGCCCCAGCCCACGGCCGGAAAGCTGCGGGACGGCGACGCCGAACACCGCCACCAGTGGGGCCAGCGGGAGCGTGATCTTGTCCCCTACCCCACCGGTGGAGTGCTTGTCGGTGGTGTATTTCAGGCCGCCGTCGGGACGCCGGAGGCTGGAGAAGTCCATCCGTTCCCCGGAGGCGATCATTGCAGCTGTCCAGCGGGCGATTTCGGCGCGGTCCATGCCGTTAAGCAGGATTGCCATGTTCAGGGCGGCCATCTGCTCGTCCGCAATGGCCCCGCGGGTGTACGCGTCGATGGTCCAGTCGATCTGTTCCGGGCTCAGGGTCCCCTTGTCCCGCTTGGTGCGGATGATGTCGACGGCGTCGAATGCCTCGGCGTTGCTGGTGGTGTGGGTCACCGGGTCTCCTCCAGATGTTGGGGGCCAAATGCGTCGGGCAGCACGTGGTCCATCGTCCTGATGCCTTGGGTAGTCATGACTTCCATGTCCGGGGCGCGGAATTCGTAGAGCAGTTGCCGGCAGCGGCCGCACGGCATCAGGACCGTGCCGCCGGCGTCGACGCAGTAGAAGGCGCGCAATTGGCCGCCGCCGGTCATGTGCAGGTTGCCTACCAGCGCACATTCGGCGCAGAGGGTGAGGCCGTAGCTGGCGTTTTCGACGTTGCAGCCGCTGACGATCCGGCCGTCCGTCGTGAGGGCGGCCGCCCCCACCGCGAAGTTGGAATACGGCGCATAGGCATTTCTCATGGCGGCCACGGCGGCAGCCTCGAGGGCGGCCCAATCGACGCCGGTACCGCCGCCGGGCTTGCCTTGGTTGCCGGGGGCTCCGATTTCTGCCACCTTGGTCACCCCTTGACGTACGGGATGCCGTCGGCCGCGGGCGGCCGGGACCGCCCCACGAGGCCTGCCACGGCGATGACGGTCAGGGCGTAGGGCAGCATCGCCATGAACTGGCTGGGCACGGGCGAGCCAATGATGGTGATGATGCTCTGCAGGTTGTCGGCGAACCCGAAGAGCAGGGCGGCGAGGAAGGCCCCGATGGGATTCCAGCGCCCGAAGATCATGGCGGCAAGGGCGATGTAGCCGCGACCACCGGACATGTCCTTGCTGAAGGCGTCCACCGATACCAGGGTGAAGAAGGAACCGCCGATTCCGGCGATCGCGCCGCCCATCAAAACGTTGATGAAGCGGGTGCGGTTGACGTTGATGCCCACGGTGTCCGCCGCCTGGGGGTGTTCGCCGACGGCGCGCACCCGCAGGCCCCATTTGGTGTGGAACAGCCCGACGTAGACCACGATCACGGCCACGTACATGAGGTAGCCCACCAGGGACTGGCGGAACAGGATGGGGCCGATGATCGGGATGTCGGCGAGGAACGGGATATCCACCGCCTGGAGCCGGCCGGGCTTGTTCAGGTGTTCCGGGTCCGCCGTGAGCAGGGTAGAGAAGAGGAAGCTGGTGAGGCCGCTGATCAGGACGTTGAGGACTACGCCGACGATGATCTGGTTGACGAGGTACTTGATGCTCACCACGGCCAGGACCAGGGACACGAGCGCACCGGCCACAGCCGCCGAGATCAGTCCCGCGTAGACATTGCCGGTCACGGTCGCGACGACGGCGGCGGAAAACGCACCTAGCAGGAGCTGGCCTTCGATGGCGATGTTGACCACCCCGGCCCGTTCGCACAGCACGCCGGACAGCGAGCCGAACACCAGTGGTACGGCCAGCGTCACCGCACCTGCCATCAGTCCGCCCAGGGAAATGGAGGGTTCGAGGTCACGGCCGCCGGCGACGATCCAGATCATGAACCCGGCCAGGAAGACGACGGCGAAGAGTCCGCCCAGCCATCCGGGGGTGCGGCGCCGCTGCACGGTCAGCAGGATGGCGTACGCTGCCATGGCGAGCAGCAGGACCGCGCAGATCCAGCCGAAGACCATCGAGGGCACGGTGATCTTTTCCACTTGGGCAACGCCGAGGGCGGCGAGGCCCAGGACGACGACGGCAGCGATTGTGGTGGCGGGAATCCAGCGGTCCACTCCCCCGCCCTCGCGGCGCTGGTTGATCCAGCGGTAGCCGAGGTAGGCGGCGGCCGCCAACGCCACGGCAAGGGTGATCCACGCTGCGGTAGAGGAGGCGTTCGGGTCCCGGGCTTCGGCGATCCGGAAACCGGCTGCTTTTGTGTTGGCAAGGAAGCCGAACAGCACGGTGCCAAGGATGGCGAGCAGGCCCAGTCCAACACCGGCCTTCCAGCTCACCAGTTCCGTTGTCGCTGCCCGGCCTCCGGCGCTGTTGGCCCTGGGTGCTTTCCCGGCGCCCGGCTGCTTGCTGGCGGGGGATTGTGTGGTGGCGCTCATGCTGCCGCTCCGCTCTCGACGCCGCCGGTACGCGAACCTGCGGTCCCACTTGTGGTGGTCTTCTTCTTACGGGGGTTGAGTCCGAATATCGCACGGACCAGCGGCGGTGCTGCGATGAACAGCACGATCAGGGACTGGATGACGAGCACAATATCGATGGGGGTTTGTGTCTGTGCCTGCATTGCCACACCGCCCGCGCGGAAGGCACCGAACAGCAGGCCCGCGAAGAAGGTGCCCCACGGCGTGGAGCGTCCCAGCAGCGCGACGGTGATGGCGTCAAAACCGATGGAGGCGGCGACACCGCCGGAAAGGTACTTTTCCGTGCCGGACACCTGGGCCACGCCGGCCAGGCCGGCCAGCGCACCCGCGATCGCCATCACCAGGATGGTGCTGCGGGCAACGTTGATGCCGGCGGTACGGGCCGCACTCGGGTTCGCTCCAACGGCGCGGAACTCAAAACCGATCGTGGAACGGTTCAGCAGCCACCAGACAAAGGCGGTGGCGGCTATCGCGACCAGGAAGCCGGCGTGCAGGCGGAACTGCGGTCCGAGCAGCTCGGGGAACAATGCCGTGGAGTCAAGGAACGGGGAGATCGGGTTGGTGGAACCTTTGCGCTGGAAAGCCGGGGTGGTGAGCAGGAACAGCAGCAGGAAGTTGGCGATGTAGTTAAGCATGATGGTCACGATCACCTCGTGTGCGCCGGTCCGCGCCTTCAGGAGGCCCACGACGCCGCCCCATACAGCGCCGCCAACCAGGCCGGCGAGGACGACGACGAGCAGGTGCAGGCCGATGGGCAGGTGCCAGGCGAATCCGACGTAGGCGCCGAAGAGCGCGCCGAAGATGATCTGCCCCTGTGCGCCGATGTTGAACAGGCCGGCACGGAACGCCAGTGCGACGCCGAGCCCGGCACAGATCAGCGGAGTTGCGACCGTGAGGGTCTCGGTGATCGGGTACAGCTGGGCGGCCAGGTCGGCGCCGGCCCAGTTGAAGATGGACCCCTGCACCAGTGCGGTATAGGGGCGGATGACCTCGGTCAGGAGGTCTCCGGGCTGGGCAAAGAAGTAGCCGGCCGTGACGGCGACCTTGGGGTTGGTCACCGCCATCAGGATGCCGCCGAGCACGATGGCCAGCAGCACGGAGAGGAAGGAGACCATGGCGTTGCCGGTGAAGACCTGGTGCAGGACGGATCCGCCGCCGTCCCGGTCATGGTCCCGGCCGCGCAGCTGGGTGGCCGTCGGAACGGCGGACGGCGGCATCTGGCCGCCGGCGGTGTCCAGCACGACGTCCGAGGCGATGGCCTCGGAAGTGGTGCCACCGGGCACCTGGGTCGGGGCGGCCTCCGGGGCCCTGTTGTGGCCTATGGCCTGCGGTTCCGGGGTTGTCTTCTCAGACATGGGTTTCTCCTTCGTGGCCGGCAGGCTCCGGGAGCGCCGTCGTCGTCGTGCCGCTGGGGGCGTGGGCAGAGGCGTTGACTTCGGCTTCTGCGGCCGGGACACCGGCCATCATCAGGCCCAGCACGTCGCGGGACGTGGTGGCGGGTACGATGCCGACCAGCTTGCCGCGGTAGAGCACGGCGATCCGGTCCGCCAGCTGCATGACCTCGTCGAGTTCGGTGGAGACGATCATGACCGGGGTGCCGTGGTCGCGTTCGGCGATGACGCGCTTGTGCACGAATTCGATCGAGCCGACGTCCAGGCCGCGGGTGGGCTGGGAGGCGATGAAGAGCCGCAGCGGGCGGGAGAGCTCGCGGGCCAGCACCACCTTCTGCTGGTTGCCGCCGGAGAGGGTGCCGACGGCGGCGGCGACCGAGGGGGTGCGGACGTCGAATTCCTCGACTTTCTTGGCCGCGTTCTCGGCGATCACGGACGGCTTCATCCCGACGCCGCGGGCGAACGGTGCCTTGTCGTAGAGGTCCAGGATCATGTTCTCGGAGATGGTGAATGTTCCCACCAGGCCGTCAAGGGTGCGGTCCTCGGGGACGAAGCCGACGCCCGCACCGAGGACATGCTTGACGCTCTTGCCCAGCAGCTCCTCGCCGTCGAGCGTGATGGACCCGGCCACGTGCGGCTGCACGCCAAGGATCGCCTCGGTCAGCTCCGTCTGGCCGTTGCCTTGCACACCCGCGATGGCGAGCACTTCGCCCTTGGCAATGTCGAATGACAGGTCATCGACCACGTGCTGGCCGTTGTGGTCCGTCACGGTCAGGTTGCGGACCTTGAAGGTCACGTCGCCTGTATTCGCCGGTGCCTTGTCGAGTGTCAGGCTCACGGTGCGGCCCACCATGGCGGACGCCAGTTCGGTGGGGGAAGCGGTGGGATCGGCCTGACCCACTACCTTGCCGCGGCGGATGACCGTTATGGTGTCCGAGATGGCTTTGACTTCACGCAGTTTGTGGGAGATGAAGACGATCGACTTACCGTCGCGCTTCAGCTGCCGAATGATGTCCAGGAGTTCGTCGGTCTCCTGCGGCGTCAACACGGCGGTGGGTTCGTCGAGGATAAGCACCTCGGCATCGCGCACCAGTGCCTTGATGATCTCGACCCGCTGCTGGACGCCGACGGGCAGGTCCTCCACCATGGCGTCGGGGTCGACGTCGAACCCGTACTGGTCCGAGATGCGGCGGATCTTCTCGCGCGTGGCTTCCAGGTTGAGGAGGCCGGCGGCTTTGGTGGTCTCGTTGCCCAGCGCCACGTTCTCGGCCACGCTGAAGACCGGGATGAGCATGAAGTGCTGGTGGACCATTCCGATGCCGGCCGCCATGGCCTCGCCGGGGTCTTTGAAGACGACGGGCTTGCCATCGACCAGGATTTCGCCTTCGGTCGGATCGTACAGGCCGTAAAGCACGTTCATCAGGGTGGATTTCCCTGCGCCGTTCTCTCCCAGGAGGCAGTGCACCTGCCCCGGTTCGACGACCAAGTCGATGTGGTCATTGGCTACCAGGGACCCGAATCGCTTCGTGATCCCCTTCAGTTCGAGTTTCAAAACCCCAACCAATCTGTGTGTGTATGGATCTGCTCCGGCGCGCTGTCGGCGGCAGGGCAGCGGGTAGTCCCAGCCTAGTGTCACGGGTGGTTCCTGGGCAGGGCGCGCAGGCGGCAAAAAAGACCGCCGGCATGGCGCTGGCGGCCGTGCGTTGCCAGCAAAGCAGAACGCGCTGCCCTCCGGCCGGATAACGGCGGAAGGGCAGCGCGCCCCGCAGTTCAGTCCTTACTTGGTGGGGCTGGACTTCGACTCGACCTTAACGGTTCCGGAGATGATGTCATTCTTGAGCTTGTCCAGTTCGCTCTTCAGGTCTGCCGGTACGGCGGAATCGAGGTCATGGAACGGAGCCAGGGCCACGCCGCCGTTCGCAAGGGTTCCGATGTACGGCGAGGCGTCGAACTTGCCGTCTTTGTCGTCCTTGATGACCGTCTCCACAGCGGTGGACATGGTCTTCTGGACGGAGGACAGGATCACGGACTTGTAGTCCGGGGCCGTCAGGTAACCATCGGAGTCAACCCAGATGAGCTTGGCGTCCTTGCCCTTGGACTTGGCGTCGAGGATCGCGCTGCCGGCGCCGCCGCCGACGGGTCCGGCCACGGGAAGGACGATGTCTGCGCCCTGGTCAAGGAAGCCCTGGGTCAGGACCTTGCCCTTGTCCACCTGCTTGAAGTCGCCAACGAAGGTGCCGTCCTGCTTGTCCTTGTCCCAGCCGATGAGCTGGACGCTCTTGCCCTTCTTCTCGTTGTAGTACTTCACGCCGTCGGCAAAACCGTCCATGAAGATGGTGACGGTGGGGATGTTGATGCCGCCGAAGGTTGCGACCTTACCGGTTTTGGAGGTGCCTGCTGCCAGGTAGCCGGCCAGGAAGGCGGCCTGGGCCGTGTCATAGACGATCGGCTTGACGTTCTTGGGGAACGCGGGGTCGTTGTAGTCGATGATGGCGAAGTGGCTGTTCGGGTTGGCCGTCGCGATGGACTTGGTGGCGTCGCCGAGCAGGAAGCCGACGGTCACGGTCAGCTTGCAGCCCTGCTGGACCATGGAGCGGAGGTTGGGGTCGTAGTCGGTGTCAGCCTTGGACTGGACGTGCTTCTCCTGGATGCCGAGGTCCTTGACGGCGCCCTGCAGTCCCTCGTAGCCGGACTGGTTGAACGACTTGTCGTCGAATCCGCCGGAGTCGGACACCATGCAGGCGGTGTAATCCGATGCGGTGGCTGAACCAGAGGGGCCGGACGCGGACGGGGCGGCCCCGCAGCCGGTCAGCAGCAAGGCGGACGCACCGAGGGTGGCCACACCGGCCATTGAACCGCGCTTGAAGCCGGCACGCAGTGATTTCTTCAATTTTCCTCCAGGGGTGATGCGAGTGGCACTACGGGCTGGAATTCAATGAGTGTCCGTTTCGGCGCTGAAATTCTGTTTTCACTGAAGGCACGCAGCACTGCGCCGGAGCGCACTGATGGCACTTACTTTAGTGGCCTGCGCCACGTCCCCATAGCACGGCGGGAGCCCATCCGGGAGATTGTTTACAAGTTGTTACCAAGCAGTAGGGGCACCGCGAAAGCGGTGCCCCTACTGCTTGGTATGTTCCTGCTGCGGCTACAGCCGGACCAGCATCTTGCCGGTGTTTGCCCCGTCCAGGAGGTCCATGAATGCCTTCGGCGCGTTCTCCAGCCCGTCCACGATCGTCTCGTCGTAACGCACGGTTCCGTCCGCAAGCCAGCCTGCCATCTTCTCCGCGAACTCCGCCGCGTGCTGCCGCTGGCCGCCCACCAGGAAGCCGCGCAGGCTCAGCTGCTTGCCAATGGCCTGCATCAGGTTGTGCGGTGCGGGAGTGGGCTCGGTGGAGTTGTACTGCGCGATTGCGCCGCACATCGCCACCCGGCCGCCAACGTTGAGGACCGCCAGGGCAGCCTCCAGGTGTTCACCGCCAACGTTGTCGAAGTAGACGTCGATGCCGGCCGGGCCTGCGGCCTTCGCCAGCTGCTCCACGACCGGACCGTCATGGTAGTCGAAGGCGGCGTCGAAGCCGAGCTCCAGGAGGCGGGCCACCTTGGCGGGCGAGCCGGCGGAGCCGATGACCCGTGAGGCGCCCATGGCCTTGGCGATCTGGCCCACCAGGGAACCCACCGCTCCGGCGGCACCCGAGACGAACACCGCGTCCCCCGCCTTGAATTCTGCAACCTTCAGCAGGCCGGCGTACGCCGTCAGACCGGTCATGCCCAGGGCGCCGAGGAAGGCCGAAGCCGGCGCCAGGTCCGTGCGGGCAGCGGTGGCGGCGCTGCCGTCCACCACGGCGTACTCGCGCCAGCCCAGGGCATGGACGACGACGTCGCCTTCCTGGTGTGCCGACGAACGGGACGCGACCACCTCACCCACGGCGCCGCCGTCGAGCGCTTTGCCCACGGCGAAGGGTGCGGAATAGGACTTGACGTCGTTCATGCGGCCCCGCATGTAGGGGTCCACGGACATGAACAGGTTGCGCACCAGGATCTGGCCGTCTTCGAGGGCGGGCAGGGCTGACTCGGCCAGCTCGAAGTTGTCATCGGTGGGGCGTCCCACGGGGCGGGAGGCGAGGCGGATTTCGCGGGTGGTGGTTGCCAGGGCTGTGCTCATGCTGCGTACTCCAGGATCTTGAGGTCGACATTGATGTTGCCGCGGGTGGCGTTCGAATAGGGGCAGACCTGGTGCGCCTTGGCCACCAGGTCTTCGGCGGTGGCAAGGTCCAGGGCGGGGAGGGCGATTTCCAGTTCGGCGGCCAGCCCGAAGCCCGCTCCGCCGTCCAGTTGCCCAAGGTGGATTTTCGCCGCGACGGCCGAGTCCGTCAGGTCTGCGCCTGCCTTGCGGCCAACCAGCCGCAGCGCGGAATGGAAGCAGGCGGCATAGCCGGCGGCGAAGAGCTGTTCGGGGTTGGTGCCCTGTCCGCTGCCGCCGAGTTCGGCGGGGCTGGCCAGGTCCACAGCCAGCCGTCCGTCGTTGCTGCGTGCGGTGCCGTCACGGCCTTCGCCTGAAGCCAGCGCCTCGGCGGTATAGAGAGTCTTCACGAAAAGAGTCCGTCCTGTAGATGGAATGGTGCCTGGTTCAGCGGTCAAAGGGATTCGTGCAATGCGGACGTGAGCTTGCCCAGGGTGGAGCGCAGCTGTTCCAATTCGTCCAGGGAGAGCCCTGCGGCGTCGGCCAACCGCTGCGGGATGGCCCGGGCCGGTTCACTGAGCTTCCGTCCGGCCGGCGTGAGGTGGATCGCGACGCGGCGCTCGTCCTCGCCGGAGCGCCGGCGTTCCACCAGCCCGAGCGCCTCCAGGCGCTTGAGGAGGGGCGAGAGCGTGCCTGAATCAAGGCCGAGTTCCCCACCGAGTTCCTTGACACCCCGGGGCTCGCTCTCCCACAACACCAGCATGACCAGGTACTGCGGATAGGTGAGGCCCAGCTCGTCCAGCACCGGCCGGTAAACGGCGGTGGCTGCCCGGGACGCCGAGTACAGCGCAAAACATACTTGCCGGTCCAGGCGGGGTGCTTCGGTCATGCCATAACGGTAACGCACAATTCAATTGTGCACAACTTATCTAGGGCGCCGGCACCCAGGGCATGTTCCGCCGTCGTACTTTCCCGACGGCGGGCGGGCACCCCCTGGCGCGCCCCGGACCGCGCCACGGCTAGGACAGGGGTGCCGGCTCCAGGTCGCGGATGGTGCGCAGGGCGGCGGCAGTGAGCACCCTGATGCCGAGGCCCAGGGCGCGCTCATCCAGGATGTAGTCACCGCGGTGCAGGTCGTAATCCTCGCCGCCGGGCGTTTTGGTGCCCAGGCGCATCATGGCGCCGGGAAGTTCAGCGAGGAACCAGGCGAAGTCCTCGCCGCCCATGGACTGGGGCGTCAGGACCACGGCGCTCTCGCCGATTTCAGCGCGGGCGGCCGCTTCGATGATGGCTGTCTCGTGTTCGGAGTTGACCACCGGCGGCACTCCCCTGGTGTGTTCAAGGTGGACGTCAACGCCGTAGGGTGCGGCCACCTGGTGCACCACTTCGTCCAGCAGTTCACCTGCGGCGTGCCACGCGTCCCGGTCCAGGCAGCGCATGGTGCCGGCCATGTAGCCGGTGCCGGGGATGGCGTTGGGGGCCGAGCCCGCCGTGATCTGGCCCCACACCACCGAAACGCCGCTCCGGACATCCACCCGCCGGGACAGGACGGCAGGGACATTGATGGCGATCTGCGCCAGCGCGAACACGAGGTCCTCGGTGAGGTGCGGCCGGGACGTATGGCCGCCGCGCCCGGAGAGCTCGATCCGGATGGTGTCAGACGCGGAGGTGATGGCCCCGATCCGGGTGCCTACTTTTCCCACTTCGATGCGGGGGTCGCAGTGCAGCGCGAGGATCCGGGGGACGCCGTCCAGGACACCCTGCTCGATGCAGGCATGCGCTCCGCCGGGCATGGTTTCCTCGGCGGGCTGGAAGATGATGCGGACGGTGGCGCCGAGGGGCGTTTCCTGGTGCATCCGGTGCAGTACCAGGGCGATGCCCAGCATGGTGGTGGTGTGCACATCGTGGCCGCAGGCGTGGGTGACACCGTGGTTCTTCGAAGCGAATGGCAGGCCCGTCTCCTCGATGATGGGCAGGGCATCGATGTCGCCGCGCAGTGCCGTGGCGATGGGCCCCTCGCCCACATCCACCGTCAGGCCGGTGCCCTCGAGGCGGCGGGGGCTCAATCCTGCAGCTTCGAGCCGCTCGGCGAGCTTGTCGGTGGTGCGGAATTCCTTGAAGGACAGTTCCGGGTGCGCATGCAGGTCCCGGCGGAATTCGATCAGGTCCGGCAGGAGCGGTTCGAGCCAGGGGGCCACCAGGGCGGTGGGCTCGGCTTCAGTAGTGTAATTGCGCACTGTTTCACTCTAGCGAGGGTGGCGGGTTTAGCGCCCATTCCCTGACGACGCATTACATTCCGGTCCTGCCGGCACCGTGGCGCCGGCAGGATTTCCGGTCAGAGAACGTCCGTGTCCCCGCTCGCCTTGAGCGCATCCACGGCGGCCTTCACGCGCTGGGAATTGGCCATGGTGGTCACCAGGAGGGCGTCCGGCGTATCCACGATGACAACATCCTGGATACCGATCAGCGCGATGACGCGCTTGGTGTCGGTGACAACAACGCCGCTTGAGTTCTCGGTGAACACGCGGGCGCCTTCGCCAAGGACAGTGACGTCATCCACTTCCTTGGCGCTGTTGAGGCGGCCAACCGAGGCGAAGTCGCCAACGTCGTCCCAGCGGAAGGTGCCGGGCACGACGGCGACGTCCCCGGCTTCGGCGGCGGGCTCTGCCACGGCGTAGTCGATGGCGATCTTGGGCAGGGTGGGCCAGATCCGGGCCGTGACCTCGTCGCGCTGGGGCGTATCCCAGGCCCGCGCGATTTCCTGCAGGCCCTGGAAGAGTTCGGGCTGGTTGGCTTCGAGGTGCTTGAGCATCAGCGACACGGGGGCCACGAACATGCCGGCATTCCAGACATAGTCGCCGCTGTCCACGTACTGCTGGGCCACGACCTCGTCCGGCTTTTCGACGAACTCCACAACGTCGTGTGCGCTGGGTGCGCCGTCGATGTGCAGGGCCTTGCCGGAACGGATGTAGCCGAAGCCGGTGGAGGGGTGGGTGGGCTTGATGCCGATGGTCACGATCTTGCCCGCGGCAGCAGTGTGGATCGCTTCCCGCACCGCCTCCTGGAAGAGGTCGTCCGGGCTGATCACCTGGTCGGCGGCGAAGGACCCCATGATGGTATCGGGATCGCGTTCGTGCAGGATTGCCGCCGCGAGGCCGATCGCCGCGCCCGAGTCTTTTGGCTCCGACTCAAGGACCAGGTCCGAGTCGCGGACCTCAGGGAGCTGGCGGCACACTGCTGCGCGGTGGGCCTGCCCTGTCACCACCAGCATCCGGTCGCCCGCGAGGGGGTGCAGCCGGTCGTAGGTGGCGCGCAGCAACGTGCTGCCCGATCCCGTGAGATCGTGAAGGAACTTGGGAGCTGCTGCTCGTGACAGAGGCCAGAGGCGGGTCCCCACTCCGCCTGCCGGAATCACCGCAATGAAGCGGTCAAGGGGTGAAGCCGGGCTTGTCACTTTGTCTGTACTCATCACGGCTACTTTAGCTGAAGGGCCGCGGGCGGCTCCTGTGGCGGCGCATGGGCCCGCGTTTTGGCCTCCGCCCCGGCCTTTGGGCCCGCACGGATGTGGTGTTTGTCTCATTTCCCCGGAAAATCCGCTCCAGCACTGGGCACCAACAAACGCCTAAATTGAATAAGCTGTTAGCGAAGCCTAGATTTAGGCCTGAGCTACGAGTGCTCTCGCAGCAGGCGTTCCCCCCGCATGGATCTCATGCCAGCGCCGCTGTGTTGCAGGGAGGTTTATCAGTGCCGACAAAACCAGCTGGCACCTTGTACCGCGGCCGTGAAGGCATGTGGTCCTGGGTAGGACACCGTATTACCGGTGTAGTGATCTTTTTCTTCTTGTTGGTCCACGTCCTGGACACCTCCTTGGTGCGTGTGTCACCGGAGGCCTACACCGCCGTGATCGGCGCCTACAAGAATCCGCTGATGGCGCTGGGTGAGACCGGCCTTGTGGCTGCCATCGTTTTCCACGCCTTCAATGGCCTGCGGATCATCGCGGTCGACTTCTGGAAGAAGGGCGCCAAGTACCAGCGGCAGATGCTGTGGGCAGTCCTGGCCCTCTGGGTCGTGACCATGGTCGCCTTCTCCATCCGCCACCTGTCCCTCGCCCTCGGAGGTCACTAAGCCATGACTGCAACGATCGAGAGCCCCCGCAGCGGGCGCGTCGCTCCCCAGTACCGCCGCAGCGGTGGTTCCAAGGGCAACTTCGAGATGATCGCCTGGCTGTTCATGCGCCTCTCCGGCGTGGTGCTGGTGGTGCTGATCTTCGGCCACCTGTTCGTGAACCTCATGGTCGGCGAGGGCATCCACGCCATCGACTTCGGCTTCGTGGCCGGCAAATGGGCGGATCCGTTCTGGCAGTTCTGGGACCTCGCCATGCTCTGGCTGGCCATGCTGCACGGCAGCAACGGCGTCCGGACCATCATCAACGACTACGCCGAGAAGACCTCCACCCGGCGTTGGCTGAAGACCGTTCTTTACGCAGCCGCAGTGGTCATCATCCTCCTGGGCACCCTGGTGATCTTCACCTTCAACCCGTGCCCCGTGGTCAACGGCGTCGCCCTTCCGGGTGGTTTCTGCCCTGCCTAGCACTGGCACATCCCCGGGCCCGCGGGCTTATCCGCGGGCCCTGTTTTGCGGAGCAGGCAAAGCCGCCCCGTTGTTTCATAGCGAATTTTGAGAGAAAGAGCGTCTGGTATGCAGGTCCATAAGTACGACGTCGTCATCGTCGGTGCCGGTGGCGCTGGCATGCGCGCCGCGATCGAATCCGGTCAGCGCGCGCGCACAGCAGTACTGACCAAGCTCTACCCCACCCGCTCGCACACGGGTGCGGCACAGGGTGGCATGTGTGCAGCCCTTGCCAATGTCGAGGAAGACAACTGGGAATGGCACACGTTCGACACCGTCAAGGGCGGCGACTACCTGGTTGACCAGGACGCCGCCGAGGTCATGGCCAAGGAAGCCATCGACGCCGTGCTGGACCTGGAAAAGATGGGCCTGCCGTTCAACCGCACGCCCGAAGGCCGCATCGACCAGCGCCGCTTCGGCGGCCACACCCGCGACCACGGCAAGGCCCCGGTCCGCCGCGCATGCTACGCCGCCGACCGCACCGGCCACATGATCCTGCAGACCCTGTACCAGAACTGCGTCAAGCACAACGTTGAGTTCTACAACGAGTACTACGTGCTGGACCTGCTGACGGTTGAAGAGGACGCTGTCCGCGAAGACGGCACCCCTTACAAGCAGAAGCGCGTGGCCGGCGTCGTCTCCTACGACCTCGCTTCCGGTGAACTGCACGTTTTCCAGGCCAAGTCCGTAGTGTTCGCCTCCGGTGGCGCCGGCAAGGTCTTCAAGACCACGTCCAACGCCCACACCCTGACCGGCGACGGCATGGGCATCGCGTTCCGCCGCGGCATCCCCCTGGAAGACATGGAGTTCTTCCAGTTCCACCCGACAGGCCTTGCCGGCCTGGGCATCCTGCTCTCCGAAGCCGCCCGCGGTGAAGGCGCAATCCTTCGCAACTCCGAGGGTGAACGCTTCATGGAGCGTTACGCCCCCACCATCAAGGACCTGGCGCCGCGTGACATCGTGGCCCGCTCCATGGCCAACGAGGTCCGCGAGGGCCGCGGCTGCGGCCCGAACAAGGACTACGTCCTCCTGGACCTGACCCACCTGGAGCCGGCCCATATCGACGCCAAGCTCCCGGACATCACCGAGTTCGCCCGCACCTACCTGGGTGTGGAACCGTACACGGAGCCCGTGCCGGTGTTCCCCACCGCGCACTACGCCATGGGTGGCATTCCCACCAACATCAGCGCCGAGGTCCTGCAGGACAACGACACCGTGATCCCGGGCCTCTACGCCGCCGGCGAAGTGGCCTGCGTGTCCGTCCACGGCTCCAACCGCCTGGGCACCAACTCGCTGCTGGACATCAACGTCTTCGGCAAGCGCGCGGGCATCTTCGCCGCCGAGTACGCCAAGACCGCCGAATTCGTGGAACTGCCGGAGAACCCGCTCGGCTACACCACCGAACTGCTGGACATTGCCCGCAACGGCACCGGCGACGAAAAGGTGGCCCAGATCCGCAAGGAACTGCAGGACACCATGGACGCCAACATGCAGGTGTTCCGGACCGCGGATACCCTGAACCAGGTGCTGCGCGACATTGCATCCTTCGAGGAGCGCTACAAGCGCATCAACGTCCAGGACAAGGGCAAGCGCTTCAACCTGGACCTGCTCGAGGCCGTTGAACTCGGCTTCCTGCTGGAACTGGCCAAGGTGATGACCGTGGCCGCCCTGCACCGCGAGGAATCCCGCGGCGGACACTTCCGCGAGGACTTCCCCGAGCGTGACGACGAGAAATTCATGAAGCACTCCATGGCGTACAAGGATGACCATGCGCCGGCTGACGGATCGGCGGAATCAATCGCCGGTATCCGCCTGGCCACCAAGCCGGTTGTCTTTACCCGCTACGAGCCGATGGTGAGGAAGTACTAAGATGACCGCTGAAATCGCTGAGCCAGCCTCAAAGGTTGAACTTCCTGCCGGCGTTGGCGGGGCCGGGGAAATCCCCTCGTTCGACGTCCACCTGCGCGTCCGCCGCTACAACCCGGAGGTTTCCGAGGAAGCAACCTGGGACGACTTCCACCTGACCATGTACGGCACGGACCGTGTCCTTGACGCCCTGCACAAGGTCAAGTGGGAAACGGACGGCACGCTGTCCTTCCGCCGCTCCTGCGCACACGGCGTGTGCGGCTCGGATGCCATGCGCATCAACGGCCGCAACCGCCTTGCCTGCAAGACCCTCCTGAAGGACCTGGATACGTCCAAGCCCATCACCGTGGAACCCATCAAGGGCCTCCCGGTGGAGAAGGACCTGATCGTGGACATGGAGCCTTTCTTCCAGTCGTACCGCGAGGTCATGCCCTTCCTCATCAACAAGGGCCACGAGCCCACCCGGGAGCGCCTGCAGTCCGCCGAGGACCGTGAGCGCTTTGATGACACCACCAAGTGCATCCTTTGCGCCGCGTGCACGTCCTCCTGCCCGGTCTTCTGGACGGACGGCCAGTACTTCGGCCCCGCCGCGATCGTGAACGCACACCGCTTCATCTTCGACTCCCGTGATGACGCCGGCGACATGCGCCTGGAAATCCTCAATGACAAGGAAGGCGTGTGGCGCTGCCGCACCACCTTCAACTGTTCGGAGGCATGCCCCCGCGGCATCCAGGTCACGCAGGCCATCGCGGAGGTCAAGCAGGCCATCCTGGCCCGCAAGATCTGACTTAGGAACAACAAGACGACGGCGCCGTCCCCACACAAGGGGGCCGGCGCCGTCGTCGTATTTCCCCCGGTGGTTGAGCCTGTCGAAATCCTGGCTTCGACACGCTCAACCACCGGACACACGTCACGCACGAAAAGGAAGGGGACACCGTGTCCCGCACAGAGAAGGTCACATTCGCCGGTTCCACCGGCGAAATGCTGTCCGGCATCATTGATCTCCCCGAAGGTCCCGTCAAGGGCTGGGGTGTCTTTTCGCACGGCTTTACGCTGGGCAAGGACAGCCCCTCCGCTGCCAGGATGTGCAAGGCGCTGGCGGACAGCGGAATCGGCATGCTGCGCTTCGACAACCTGGGCCTGGGTGGCTCCGCCGGGGAATGGTCTGCGGGTTCGTTCAGCCACAAGGTGGCTGACACGGTGAAGGCGGCGGAGTTCATGCGCGGTGAGGGCAAGGAAATCTCACTGCTGGTGGGCCATTCGTTCGGCGGCGCGGCTGTCCTTGCCGCTGCACGGGAGATTCCGGAACTCGATGCCGTGGCCACGGTGGGGGCGCCCTTCTCGCCCAAGCACGTGGCCCACGTGTTCGATGCCGCGCTCGACAGGATCCTGAGTGAGGGCAGCGCCGAGGTGGACCTGGGCGGCAAGCGGGTGGAGATCCGCCGGCACTTCGTGGAGGACCTGGAGAATGCTGACCTGACGGACTGCATCAGGCAGCTGCATAAGCCGCTGATGGTCCTGCACTCCCCCACCGACAACACCGTGGGGATCGAAAATGCGAGCACCATCTTCCAGACCGCCCGGCACCCGCGGAATTTCGTCTCCCTGGAGGGAAGCGACCACCTCCTGACCGGCAAGGGCCAGGCTGCCCGTGCGGCGAGGATCATCGCAGCCTGGGCCGACCAGTACCTGGATGCAGCCACTGCCTGACCCCGGCGCCTCCCGCCGCTGGGGGGCTGCAGAGGATCAGGTCTGGGGCGTCGCCCGCCGGGCCCCGAGAATCGCCTTCCGCGGCGCTGCCCCGGACTCCAGGTCGGCCTCGCGGACGGCGGACCACCCTGCCGAGACAAGGTAGACCTGGCTGACCAGGTTGAACCAGATGAGCAGGCCGATAATGATGGCAAACGGCGCCAGGATGGGATTCCGGCTGGCGCCGCCAAGCAGCTCGGTGCTGAAAATCTGCAGGACGGTGGTGCCCACGGCCGCCAGGATGGTGCCTTCGAGCAGGGCCTGGCGGGACAGCTTCAACCCTGCCGCCAGCCGGAACATGATCAGTGCCGTGACCCAGTTCAGGACCAGCGGCACGACGATCTTCACGGACGTGGTGAGGGGGCCGGCGACGGCATCACTGAGGTGCAGGAAGTCCGCGACCCATCCGGCAGCGGTGCCGAAGACCAGGGAGGCGCCGGCACTGATGACCAGGGCCGTGCCCAGCAGCAGCAGGGTGCCGGAGTCGCGCAGCTTCATCAGGATGGGGTTGACCGTCAGCGGCGGCAGCTGCAGGACGCCGCGGAGGCCGTCCCGGAGCCCGTTGATCCAGCCGAGGGACGTGACGATGGTGACCACGGCACTGATCAGCGCAGTCCAGCCCAGTCCGCTGGGATCGAGCAGGTCCTTGGGATCCACCAGGCCCTCCCCGCCGTTGACCTTCAAAAGGCCGGGGGCGCTGGCTGCCACGCTGCTGATGATCGTGTCCAGCAGCGCGGGCTGGCCGCGCAGCACCAGGCCGGCAATGGAGAACCCGGTGGCCAGGAGGCCGGTGATGGAAAAGAACATGTTAAAGCCGATGCCGGCGCTCATCAGCGGGCCGTAGTGGAGGGTGTAATGCCTGAACGCGCGCAATGGCCGCAGGACGTTCAGCCGGGCGGTGAGCCACTGCACCAGAGCCATCAGGGCCCCGAACTTCCCGCCGGACCTGCGGGCCCGGTTCCACTCCATCCGCTTCTGGATGACTTCCAGCTTCAGCTTGGCGTGTTCGGTGGGCAGCGGCTGCTGGTTACCCTGCGTCGGTTGGGGCGTCCTCGGCGGCGTCCGTGAAGCGGGTGCCTGCGTGGTTGTCAGTTTCGGTCCCAAAGTCCAGCTCTTCCCGTAGCTGCCAGATGCCGTCGGCATCATGCTCATAGAGTCCCATGCTAACCACGGGGAAGGTGGCCCTGTAGTTCTTCAGCACCGTTTCGGCCTCATCCAGGCTTTCCGGGGCAACATCGTGGGCGATGGTGACGTGGGGATGGTAGGCGAAGGGCAGTTCGCGGTGGAGCGGACCCTGCTGCAGCTTGCGGTGCAGGTCCACGCAATGATCAAACCCGTCTTCGACGTTGATGAAGACCACGGGTGAGACGGGCCGGAAGGTTCCCGTCCCGGCAATGGTGACCATGAAGGGACTCTGGCAGCGGGCCACCTCGCGGACATGCCGGCGGGTAGCGTCCCAGTCCTGGGTGGGGGTGGTGGTCACCAGCGTGATGTGCGCGGGCACCACGTCGGCCAGGGGATCGCCGAAGGAGGCCCGCCAGCGCTGCAGTTCCTCGGCTATCTCGGCTGGAAAGCCCAGGATGACGCCCACGCTGATTTCCTCGCTTCGGGCCGGCTCATGGTCGGCAGCCGCAGCGCGGCCGGACTCGTCTTCGAAGCGGTCGGCCAGGGTCCGCTCCGCCTGGCCGGCAGAGCAGGCACCTCCCCTGGCGGTGACGTTTCTCGAAGACATGGCGCTAGCGGACCCCTGCGAGGCTGAGGGACGGCAGGAAACCCATGCGCTGGTACACCTGGCCCAATGTGGCCGAGGCGATCTCCCGGGCGCGTTCTGCGCCGAGGGCCAGCAGCCGGTCAAGCTCGGCGGGATCGGCCATGAGCTCGTTGGTCCGGTTGCGGAGCGGGGTGATGAAGTCCACCACCACCTCTGCGAGGTCTACCTTGAGGTGCCCGTACATCTTCCCCTGGTACTCGGCTTCGAGTTCCGCCACCGACTTTCCGGTGAGGGAAGAGTAGATGGTGAGCAGGTTGGAAACCCCGGGCTTCTCCTCGGCGTCGAAGCGGATGTCCGTGCCGGCGTCGGTCACTGCCGACTTGATGCGCTTTGCGGCGATCTTGGGATCCTCCAGCAGCTGGATGGCCCCGTTGGGGGACTCCCCCGTCTTGGACATCTTGGCGCTGGGGTTCTGGAGGTCGTAGATCTTGGCGCTTTCCTTCACGATCGTCGCATCGGGAACCGTGAACGTGTGGCCAAACCGGGTGTTGAAACGCTGCGCGAGGTTCCGGGTCAGCTCCAGGTGCTGCCGCTGGTCCTCGCCCACGGGCACCAGGTCGCTCTGGTACAGGAGGATATCCGCGGCCATCAGCGTGGGGTAGGCGAAAAGGCCCAGCGTTGCGGCGTCAGCGCCGGACTTCTGGGTCTTGTCCTTGAACTGCGTCATCCGGGACGCCTCACCGAAGCCGGTGATGCAGTTCAGCGCCCAGGCGAGCTGCGCGTGTTCCGGGACATGGGACTGGACAAAGAAGATGCTCTTGTCCGGGTCGATGCCGGCGGCGATGTACTGCGCCGCCACAATGCGGGTGCGCTTGGCCAGTTCAGCGGGGTCGAAATCCACCGTGATGGCATGCAGGTCCGGGATGAAGAACACGGCGTCGTATTCCGCCTGCATGTCCACCCAGTTGCGCACGGCGCCGATGTAGTTGCCGAGGTGCAGGGAATCGGCGGTGGGCTTGGCGCCGCTAAGGATGCGTTTCTTGGCGGTGGGGGCAGTCTGGGTGGTCATGGAAAAACTTTCGGGCTCAGAGCTGGTAGTCAACTACCAGCGGGGCGTGGTCGGAGAAGCGGGTGTCCCAGGAGGCTGCACGGTCCACCACGGCCGAAATGGCGGATGCCGCCAGTTCGGGAGTGGCCATGTGGTAGTCGATGCGCCACCCGGTGTCGTTGTCGAACGCTTTGCCGCGCCAGGACCACCACGTGTACGGCCCGTCGACGTCGCCGGCAAGGTTCCGGTGGACGTCATGCCAACCGATTTCCTCGCCAAAGAAACGGTCGAAGTAGGCGCGTTCCTCCGGCAGGTGGCCGGCCTTCTTGAGGTTGCCCTTGGAGTTCCGAATGTCCCGGGGCGTGTGGGCGATGTTCAGGTCCCCTACCACCAGGGCGTGGTCGCTGTGCTTGGTCAGCTCCGGAAGCCGGGTGCTCATGACGTCCAGGAAGCGGTACTTGTCGTCCTGCTTGGGCGTCCCCACCTCGCCGGAGTGGACGTAGGCGCTGGCAACGGTGAGCTGGACCGGGTTCCCGGCGGCGTCAGGGACGCGGAAATCGGCTTCGACCCAGCGCCCGGCGGTGGCGAAGTAGTCATCGCCAATGCCGTTCCGGGTTTCGAGCGGCTCCTGGCGGGAGGCGATGGCGACGCCGGCGCGGCCTTTTGCTTCCGCTTCGGCGTGCAGGATGTGCCAGCCGTCCCCGAGCAATTCCCGGACGATCGCGTCGGGGGCGCGCACCTCCTGCAGGCAGAGGATGTCCACTTCGCGCGGCTCCAGCCAGGCCGCCATGCCGTTCTTGTAGGCAGCCCGGAGGCCGTTGACGTTGACTGATGCGATGCGAAGGTGGTCCTTGTTCAATGCCGAGCTCACCCGTTCCACTCTAGTCGATGATGGTTCCGGTCACCGGCTCTCCGCTGCCGCCGGAGGACTTGATCATGTCCCGGGCGTTGGTGGCTGTGATCTCGATGGTCTCGAGGGCCCGGTTGATGGTGTCCTGGCTGGCGGCGGCGCCCTTGGCACGCTCCTCTTCCACCACGCGGATCTGCACCTGGACGATCTTGAAGGAGTGGTCCAGTTTCAGGTCGCGTACCTCGTCGGCCTCGGTGCGTTCGTAGACCACCCGGGTCCCGCCGTGATCCGCCGAGGCCTGCGCCGGGGCGCGGCCGGTTGCGGTGTGGAAGGCGCTTTGTGCCTCGGAGAGCTTGGCACCGGCCTTCTTGGCGGCCCGTTGGATGCTGAAGACCACGAACGCTGCCAGGGCCAGCCAGAAGGCGGCGATGACGGCAACAACCCAGCCCACGACGTCGTTCTGGTTGGCGGCGAAGATGACGGCCACAATGAACGCCGTCACCAGGACCATCAGGCCCGGCCCACTGATCCGGAACATCGAAAAACCGGCCCTGGCGGGTTTGGCGGATGACGAGGAGCTGCCCAAAGTTCGCATGCACCCATTGTCTCAAATGCCGGCCGGTGCTTCGGCCGCCTTCCACCCCCGGCGAACAGCCCGGCAACCAGCCCCGGCTGGCGGCTCCGCGGTCAGCATCGGGCTGGCCCGGTCATTTCTGCCGTCGGTCTCCGCTGCGCAGGACCTCCAGCCGCTGCCGGTACTCGGTCTCGTCAACCTCGCCCCGGGCATAGCGCTCACGCAGCACTCCTTCGGCCCCCTGGGCTGCCGCCCATTGGTGGTTGCGGCGCCACGTCCTGCGGGCCACGAAGATGAACAGCGCGATGACGAGGATCCAGAAAAGCGGGAACAACAGGAACCAGGGGGAAAAGGCACCGTGCCAGGGACCGTAGACGACCGTGTCGGCCGGCACCGGCGCAGCCGTGGACAGGGCTGCGGTGGACAGGGCTGCGGTGGACAGGCCCGCTGCGGACAGTGCGGTGGTCAGTGAAGGCAACATTTCGATTCTCCAGACTCTTAACCGGCCGGGGATCCGGCCTGTTATCCACTCTGGTTGCAGCGCCCCGCCGCCGCGTCCGGCGGCGGGAGTCACCTGTCCGGGGCCGCGTACTCCCCCGGGAGGCCGGCGGCTGCACCCGGTAAAGGCTTCAGCCTGCCCAGCCCGGCCGGACCAGGCCCGATTCGTAGGCCAGTACCACCAGTTGTGCCCGGTCCCTGACCATCAGCTTCGCCATGATCCGCGAGACATGGGTCTTTGCCGTCAGCGGGGTAATGAACAGCCGCCCGGCAATTTCAGCATTGTTCAACCCCTCCCCCACAAGCTGGAGGACTTCCCGTTCCCGGTCGGTGATGCGGTCCAGTGCCACCGGCGGTTCGGCGGCGCGGGAGTGCCGCGCCAGCTGGGCCATGATCCGACGTGTTACCGAGGGCGACAACAGCGCGTCTCCGTCGTGGACAATACGGACTGCGCGCAGGAGCTCGGCCGGTTCAGTGTCCTTGACCAGGAAACCGGCGGCCCCGGCCCGCACGGCCTCGGCGATGTATTCGTCCAGCTCGAAGGTGGTCAGCATGACCACCCGGGTGGCTGGCAGCGCAGGGTCGGAGAGGATCTGCCGCGTCGCCTCCAGGCCGTCACCGTCCGGCATGCGGATATCCATCAGGACCACGTCGGGGTGCCACTGCCGGGCCAGCCGGACCGCGTCGCGCCCGGTTCCGCATTCGGCCACGACCTTCATGTCGGCTTCGGCGTCCAGCAGCGCCCGGAATCCCGCGCGGATCAGGTTCTGGTCATCCGCCAGCAGGATGCTGATCATCCTGGTTCCTGCCCTCCACGGGCGGGCAGCGGGAGGACCGCGCGGACCCGCCAGCCCGTCCCGGACTGCGCCGGTCCCAGCTCCAACCTGCCGCCCAAAGCCGCCACCCGCTCCCGCATGCCGGTGATGCCGTTACCTTCGGGCGCTGTGCCGGCCCCGGCGCCGTCGTCGTCAATGGCCACCAGCAGCTCCCCTTTCCCCACTTGGATGGACACGTGCGCCGTCCGCGCCCCGGAATGCCGGACCACATTGGTCAGGGCCTCCTGCACAATCCGGTACGCCGCTTCCTGGGCTGCAGCGGCTACGTGGTCAGTGCCCGCGCCGGCCTGGAACCGCACATCGAGCCCGGCCCGCCGCGCATTGTCAACGATTTCCGGGACCCGGCCCAGGCTGGGCCGGCTGGTGGGGCTCAACGGCGCATCTTCCCGGAGCACGCCCAGCAGCTGGCGGACTTCAGCCAGTGATTCCTTGCTCGCTGCTTTGATGGTCTCCAGGGCAGGGCGGAACTGCGCCGGATCCTTCTCGCCCAGGTGCAGCGCCACCGAGGCCCGGACGTTGATCAGGGACAGCGAATGGGCCACCACGTCGTGGATGTCCCGCGCCAGGGCAAGCCGGTATTCGTCGCGGGCAGCCTGCTCTGCCGCGGCCGCCTGGCGGCGCCGCTCAGCCACCCGTTCGCCGCGGAACCGCACCCCTTCCCCAATCAGGACCAGGATGGCCAGCCAGGAGGACCCGGCGAAGGCGCGGACGAACGCCCCTTCATCGCCGCTGCGCACGGCGGCGAGAAACAACGCCAGGATTCCCGCCGCCGCCCCCGACCACGCCACGGAGCGTTTTCCCGCCGCCGCCGTCAGGATCAGTGCCAGCGCGAAGGACAGGACCACCGGACCCCATGCGTAGCCCAGGGCAAGGTAGGCTGCGGTGGCAGCGGCGGCAACGGGCAGCATCACCAGCGGCGCGCGCCGGCGGAAAGCCAGCGCGGCCGGGCCGAGCAGCAGCAACGCCAGTGCCAAAGGGTCCAGTGGCGCGTGGCCGGGCTGCCGCAGGGAAGCGAACGCCGAGCCCGCCACCTGGATCACGGCGACCACCACCACGATGACGGCGGTGGGCGGTCCCCTGAAACGGCGCTGCATGGTCCGAGCCTATTCCCGCGCGCTGCGAAAGTCGTCAGATGGGCGGCGTACCGCTTGTACTCCTCCGGGAGTAGGTGCACGGACCCGCCTGGCCTACCCCTGCTGCGCTTAAACGGCCGACGGCGGCAGGGCACCTTCCGTGCGAAAGGTACCGTGCCGCCGTCGAGCGCTTTGGGCCGGGACTACTCCCCGACGCCTGCTGCGCGTTCCGCAGCCTCCACCACGTTGGTCATCAGCAGCGCCACCGTCATGGGGCCCACTCCACCGGGGTTCGGTGAGATCCAGCCGGCCACTTCGGCAGCGGCGGGATCGATGTCCCCGTAGACGCGGCTCTTGCCGGTCTCCGGATCGGTCTCGCGCGTGACGCCGACATCCAGCAGTGCAGCGCCCGGCTTCACGTCCGCGGCCTTGACGATGTGCTTCACGCCCGCCGCGCCGACAATGACGTCCGCCTGCTTCAGCAGTTCGGACAGGTTGGTGGTGCCGGTGTGGGTCAGGGTCACGGTGGCGTTGACGTCCCGCCGCGTGAGCAGCAGGCCGATCGAGCGGCCGATGGTGACGCCTCGGCCCACCACCACCACGTGCTTGCCGGCCAGGCTGTATCCGTTGCGCTCGAGCAGCTCGATGACGCCGCGGGGCGTGCACGGAAGCGGCGTGGTGATCTTGTTGTTGACGTTCAGCACGAGCCGGCCCAGGTTGGTGGGGTGCAGCCCGTCCGCGTCCTTGGCGGGGTCGATCCGCTCCAGGATGGCGTCCGTGTCCAAGTGCTTGGGCAGCGGCAACTGCACGATGTACCCGTGGCAGGCGGGGTCCGCATTGAGTTCGTCAATGAGGGCCTCCACCTGTTCCTGGGTGGCGTCGGCCGGAAGCTCGCGCTGGATGGAGTTCATCCCGATCTGCACGGACTGCTTGTGCTTCATGGAGACATACAGCTGCGAGGCGGGGTCGGCGCCCACCAGCACAGTGGCGATGCCGGGGGTGACGCCCTTGGCCTTGAGTGCGGCCACGCGTTCGGTCAGCTCGGCCTTGATGGCGGCGGCGGTGGCCTTGCCGTCAAGGATCTGTGCGGTTGTGGTTTCAGTCATGGGTTACCACTGCTCGTGCTGCGGGTACAGCGGGAAGTCGGCAGCCAGCTTGTCCACGCGGGCCTGGAGGGCTTCGACGTCGGCGCTGGTGCCTGCCTTGAGGGCGGTGGCGATAATCTCTGCCACCTCGGTGAACTCGTTGGCGCCGAAGCCGCGGGTGGCCAGGGCCGGGGTGCCGATGCGCAGGCCGGAGGTGACCATCGGCGGGCGGGGGTCAAACGGCACGGCGTTGCGGTTGACGGTGATGCCCACGGAGTGCAGGAGGTCCTCGGCCTGCTGGCCGTCCAGCTGCGAGTTGCGAAGGTCAACCAGGACCAGGTGCACGTCGGTGCCGCCGGTGAGGACGGAGACGCCGGCTTCGGCGACGTCGGCTTGGTTCAGGCGGTCGGCGATGATCCGGGCGCCCTCCAGTACGCGCTCCTGGCGCTCCTTGAATTCCTGGGTGCCGGCGATCTTGAAGGCCACGGCCTTGGCAGCGATGACGTGCATCAGCGGGCCGCCCTGCTGGCCCGGGAAGACGCTGGAGTTCAGCTTCTTGGCCCACTGGTCCTTGGCAAGGATCACGCCCGAGCGGGGACCGGCAAGGGTCTTGTGCACGGTGGAGGTGACGACGTCGGAGTGCGGGACGGGGCTGGGGTGCAGGCCGGCTGCCACCAGGCCGGCGAAGTGTGCCATGTCGGTCCAGAGGAGCGCGCCCACTTCATCGGCGATGGAGCGGAAGGCGGCGAAGTCCAGGTGGCGGGGGTAGGCGGACCAGCCGGCGATGATGACCTGGGGCTTCTCGGCGATGGCCTGTTCGCGGAGCTTGTCCATATCGATGCGGAAGTTGTCTTCCTCCACCTGGTAGGCAGCCACGTTGTACAGCTTGCCGGAGAAGTTCAGCTTCATGCCGTGGGTCAGGTGGCCGCCGTGGGCAAGGGACAGGCCCAGGATCTTGTCGCCGGGGGTGATCATGGCGGAGAGCGCGGCGGCGTTGGCCTGCGCGCCGGAGTGCGGCTGAACGTTGGCGAACTCGGCGCCGAACAGGGCCTTTACCCTGTCGATGGCCAGCTGTTCCGCCACGTCGACGTATTCGCAGCCGCCGTAGTAGCGGCGGCCCGGGTAGCCCTCGGCGTACTTGTTCGTGAGGACCGAGCCCTGGGCTTCCATCACGGCGCGGGGCGCGAAGTTCTCGGAAGCAATCATTTCCAGGGTGCCGCGCTGGCGGCCAAGCTCCTGCTCAAGGACTGCTGCGATTTCGGGGTCAAGCTCAGCCAGCGGCTGGTTGCTGACGGCTGTGGTTGAGGTGGCTGTAGTAGTCACGAAGAACTCCTGGCTAGGGATACGGGCACTGCTATAGGTCAGGCTACCGGCTGGCGCGCTTCCGCACCGCGTTGATGACAGGCGTGAAAGCCCGGCATGGTGCTGCTGCACTGACGCAGGGGCAGCCCCAATTCCGGCAAAACATGACCCTCGGCCCAGGCGTACGATCCGTGGTCTTCGTGATTGCCGCTCCCTGGTGGTTAGCCACCCAACGCCAGTTGCGACCCTCCCAGCCTACCAAAACCGGCACCCGCGGCGCGGGTAGGCTGTTACGCGTGAATCATGAGCAGCTGAACCAAGCGTACGTCGTCACCCTGTCCTGCCCGGACCGCCCCGGAATCGTCCACGCCGTGGCCGGAGCCCTGCTTGTGGCAGGGTGCAACATCATGGACTCGCAGCAGTACGGCAGCCCTTCCACCGGCAACTTCTTCATGCGCGTGGAAGTGACCACGGCGGCCCCTAAGTCCGAGCTGCGCGCCGCGCTGGAACCGGTGGCGGAAGCATTCTCCATGCAGTGGAACCTCGATACCGTCGGTGACAAAGTGCGCACGCTGGTGATGGCCAGCACCTCTGCCCACTGCCTCAATGACCTGCTCTTCCAGCAGCGCTCCGGTACCCTGCCCATCGAAATCCCCGCCATCGTGTCCAACCACCAGGATCTGGCAGGCCTCGCCGAGTTCTACGGCATCCCCTTCCACTACATCCCCGTGACCAGGGACACCAAGGTCCAGGCGGAGGACAAGCTCCGCGCCCTCATCGCCGAGCACGACATCCAGCTGACGGTCCTGGCCCGCTACATGCAGATCCTCTCCGACGAGCTCTGCACCGACCTGACCGGCAAGGCCATCAACATCCACCATTCGTTCCTGCCGTCCTTCAAGGGCGCCAAGCCGTACCACCAGGCGCACGCACGCGGCGTGAAGCTCATCGGCGCCACCGCGCACTATGTGACCGCCGCCCTGGACGAGGGTCCCATCATCGAACAGGAAGTCATCCGCGTGGACCACGCCCGCACGCCCGAACAGTTCGTGCAGATGGGCCGCGACGTGGAAGGCCGCACGCTGGTGCAGGCCGTGCAGTGGCACGCCGAGCACCGGGTGCTGCTGGACGGCAACCGCACGGTGGTCTTCAACTAGGCCGTTGGGTGGAGGGGTGGCTTATGGTGAAGCCATGGCTCCTCTTTACCCTTTCGCCGGCAATTCCCCGGCTGTCCATGAATCAGCGTTCGTGGCCCCGTCGGCCTCGATCATCGGCAAGGCCACCCTGGGCCCGGACGCCAGCGCGTTCTATGGTGTCTCCGTCCGGGCCGACACCGCCGCCATCACCGTGGGCGCCGGCAGCAACCTGCAGGACAACGTGGTGCTGCACGCCGACCCCGGCTTCCCCTGCACGGTGGGCCAGCGGGTCAGTGTGGGGCACGCCGCCGTCGTGCACGGCTGCACGGTGGAGGATGACTGCCTGATTGGCATGGGCGCGACCGTCCTCAACGGCGCCGTGATCGGCGCGGGCTCGCTGGTGGCCGCCGGGGCAGTGGTGCTGGAAGGAACGGTTGTTCCGCCCCGCTCGCTGGTGGCGGGAGTGCCAGCCAAAGTGCGCCGCGAACTTACGGAGGAAGAGTTCGACGGCGTCCGCGCCAATGCGGCGCGCTACGTGGAGCTCGCGGCGAAACACCGCGAGCTCCACGCGTCTGAAGGCTAGTCCAGGCTGATCGGCCCGAACTCCTCCAGCAGGTCGCCCGGACCGGGATTGCCCGGCGCCGACGACCCGCCCAGGTGCTTCACCACGCCCCACACCGCGTTAAGCCCGGTGGTCACGGCGCCTTCCGCCCAGCCGGCGGTGAAGGAGACGTCGTCGCCGGCCAGGAAGATGCCGCGCTGGGGCTCCGGCAGCCTGTCCTGCTTGAAGTGCGTGAACAGCCGCTGCTGGTAGCGGTAGTGTCCGGGCAGGTTGGCCTTGAAGGCGCCCATGAAGTTCGGGTCCGCCTCCCAGGACACAGTGATGGGCTGGCCCACGATGTGCCCGGCGATGTCCACGCCGGGGTAGATCTGCTCAAGCGAGTGCAGCATCAGTTCCACGCGCTCGTCGGCGTCCAGGGCCAGCCACTTCAGGGCGTCGTCGTTCCAGGTGTAGGACAGGAGGATGACCGCCGGCTGGTCCGGGCCGTTGTCCAGCAGGTAGGTGGCGCGGTTCAGCCTGTCCGTCAGCGTCATGGACAGGACCTCATTGCCCGTTTCCGGGTCGATGTCCTTCCAGAAGGGCCGGTCCACCATCACAAAGGTCTTGGAGGACTGCATGTAATGCGATTTCTCCATGGCGGTCCACAGTTCGGCCGGGAACAGGGCCTCCTCGGTGTGGATGCGGGTGGACAGCAGCCACGACTGGCAGGTGGTCACTACTGCCGGGTAGCTGGCCTCGCGGCCCCAACGCTCCCGGACCCGCAGGTTGCCGTCAGAGTCCCGGCTGATCTTCCCCACAGCGCCTCGGGGCGAGCCGGAGTGCAGCGAGGCCAGGGAGGTGCCGGCCGGCCAGTGCGCCAGGTCCGACGGCGCGTGCTGCCAGAGTGCCTCGGGCAGACGCTGCGCTCCCCCGCGGATGAGCCGGTGCTGGTCGTCTGCGTCGGTGTAGACCACGCGCAGGATTTCCAGGATGGAGTTGGGGAAGTCCGTGTCCCAGCCGCCGGTGCCGAACCCCACCTGGCCGAAGGCTTCACGGTGGGCGAATCCCGCCTTCTTAAAGGACTCGCTGGCGGCGATGAAACCGTAGAAGGTCTGTTCATCCATGAGCGGGAGCAGTTCGTTCCAGAGTTCCTTGATCCTGGGCATGTCCCGCGCCTTGATGGCGTCCTGCATCTGCACGAACTTGGCGCCGTCGTTGACTGCCGCCTTCCAGGCCTCGGCCACTTCACGGAAGAACGGCGGCAGGTCGCTTGGCTTTTCGGCATAGTGCTTCTTGCCGGCCAGCTCGATCACGGTGCTGGACGTTGCCTCGGCGAGGGGGTTGGGGAAGTCCTGGGTCTCCAGCCCGAGCAGGTCCACGTAGTGGTAGAACGCCTTGCCGGAGACCGGGAACCGCATTCCGCCCAGGTCGGCCACCACGCCGGGCGCCGCAGGAAAGGCAGCCGTGCGCAGCCGCCCACCGATCTGGTCCGCTTCGTAGACCACCGGCCGCAGCCCGAGTTTCATGAGTTCATAGGCGGTCACCAGGCCGGAAAGCCCGGCGCCGATCACAGCCACCTCCGTGCCGTAAAGCTCCGGCGGGACGGCGCCGAGTCCCTCCGGGTGGGCCAGGTAGTGGTCGTAGCTGAACGGGAAATCGGGGTTCAGCATGGTGATGGGAGCTGCCTGTTCACCGGCGCCCCGCCCGGCCGCGTCCGCCGGCGGCGTGGAGGTGCTGGAGGGGTCGAAGGCAGGCAGTTCGGTGGCGATGGTCATGGTTGTTCTGCTTTCACAGGTTCCTGGCTCGGGGCCTTGGCGGTCAGTTCACGGTAGTCGAGCTCACTGAGCGCCGCTACCTTGGAGTTCCGGCGTCCATAGCCGAAGTAGATGGCGATGCCCACGAGCATCCAGGCTCCGAAGACAACCCAGGTATCGGCTCCCAGGTTCGCCATCAGGTAGGCGCACATGAGCGTGCCCAGGACGGGAGTAATGGGGTACAGCGGCACCCGGAAGCTCCGCTTCAGGTCCGGGCGGTTGCGGCGCAGGTAAACAACGGCGACATTCACCAGCGCGAACGCGAACAGGGTCCCGATGCTGGTGGCGTCGGCCAGGGCGCCGAGGGGCACCAGGCCCGCGGTGAGCGCGACGGCGGTACCCACCATGAGCGTTCCGGCGGCCGGGGTGCCGGTGCGCCGGGAGACCCGGCCGAAGACCTTGGGGACCAGTCCGTCCCGCGACATGGACAGCAGGATCCGGGTCTGCCCGTACAGGACCGTGAGCACGATGCTGGCGATCGCGAGGACAGCGCCGACGGAGAAGACCAAGGCAATCCACGGCTGGTGGGTGGTCTCCTCCAGGATCTGGACCAGGGCGGCCTCGGTGCCGTCGAACCAGCCCCAGGGGCGTGCGCCGATGGCAGCAACCGCCACCAGGACGTAGATGCCGGTGACGATCACCATGGACAGCAGGATGGCTCGGGGAAGGTCGCGCTTGGGGTTCCGGGCTTCCTCGCCGGCAGTCGAGGCGGCATCGAAGCCGATGTAGGAGAAGAACACCCTCGAGGCCGCGGCGGAGACACCGGCCGCGCCCATGGGCAGGAGCGGCTGGAAGTTGCCTGCGTTGAACGCGGTGAAGGCAACGGCGCAGAAGAACAGCAGGATGCCCACTTTGACGATGACGATTGCCGTGTTGATCCGGGCGCTCTCCCGGGCTCCGCGGACCAGCAGGACCATGGCCAGCACCACGATGGCCACCGCCGGAAGGTTGACCAGTCCCCCGTCGCCGGGCGGCTGGGCCACTGCGTCCGGCAGCACCTGCCCGAACGCCGCCAGCGTCTCGTTGACATACTGGCCGGCGCCTACCGCCACAGCGGCTACGGACACGGCGTATTCCAGGACGAGGCACCAACCGCAGATCCACGCCATGCCCTCGCCCAGGGTGGCGTAGGAGTAGGAGTAGCTTGAGCCCGCCACCGGGACCAGGCCCGCCATCTCGGCGTAGGACACCGCGGAGAGGAGGGCGGCGAGGCCGGCAATGACAAAGGAGATCCAGATTGCGGGCCCGGCAAGGGGCACCGATTCGCCGAGGATCACCAGGATACCGGTGCCCAGGGTGGCCCCCACGCTGATCATGGCCAGGTGGAGGACGCCGAAGCTGCGGAGCAGCTTTGGGCCGCCTTCGCCGCTATCGGCTTCGCTGACCATTTGTCCTATTGGTTTACGCCGCAGCAGCTGGGCCCGGAGGCCCGGCCGTCCTGCGCTTGGCGCCATGGGCTTTTCGGTGGTCACAGGCACAGTCACCGTTGACGTCCCTTCAGAGTAGTTGTCGGTTTCCCCTCACCAACACTGGCATGTGAGCCAACTCTCAACATGGTGCAAAATGACTTATAGTGATCCACCGTGAGACTTTATGCACAATGGCAGCGAATCCCCCAATCCGGCACCCCGGCCGCCGGACGCAACCATGACGGTTGAGCCAGGCGAGTCCGGACCGCTGAGTTTTGTCACGCTCCAGCAGTTCCTTGACCAGCTGCCGCCGCTACTGAGGCTCCTTCACGACGGCGGCAGCGGCGGCCGTCTCCTGCGCTGGGTTGAACCCAGCGAGCTGGAGGACCCCACCCCCTATCTTCCGGAGGGTGAGTTCCTGCTCACTGCCGGGCTTCCCTTCCTTGCCGGGGGCGGCACGCCGGCACGGGTGGATGCGTATGTCCAGCGGCTGGTCCAGGCCAAAGTGGCGGCGCTGGGATTCGGGATCCGGCCCTATTTCGATGCTGTTCCCGACGTGGTGGTGGAGGCCTGCCGGCGGCACAACCTCACGTTGTTCGAGGTGCCGGAATCCCTTCCCTTTGCCGCGATCGGCCTCCAGTTCTCACAACTCCTGGAAACCGATAATGCCCGGGTGTTCCGGCAGCTGGCAGAGACCAACCGGCAACTCATGCGCGCCGTCCTCTCCCCCCGGCCCGAGCATGAACTCCTGGCCGCGCTCGTCCAGCGCGTCCCTGTGTGGGCGGTCATGGTGGGTGCGGACGGCCGGGTCCGGGCCCGGGGCACCAGTGCCGGCGGCAGCACCGCCGTCGACCTTTCCCTGCTGGAACCCATGCTGGAACGGCTGCTGTCCGGCCGCGGCCCCCGGGTTGAGATGGACGGCTTTGACCAGCCGGGATCCGCACTGGTGGTGGGCCATCCCCTGCGCAGTACCAAGGACGCCAACCTCGGCGCCCTGGTTCTCGGCTCCGACGCACCGCTGACGCCTGCGCAGAACAACGTGGTCCAGTCCGCCGTCGGCCTGCTTGAGCTGCTGGTGCGGCAGCGCACCAGCGGGTCGCTGGCCCCGAGCCAGCTGGCCACCGCCGTCCTCCTGCACCCCGAAAGCCTCGCTGCAGGCAGCACCCGGCACCTGAACGGCCTCAAGGACCTGCTGGCGCAGAGCCTTTCCTCCACCCGGTCCGCGCCGATGCGAGTCGTGCAGGGCATCAACGTCGAGGCGCCCCAGTGGCCTGCGGGCGACGGCCCGGTCCGGGAGTTGCTGCAGTGGCGGCGGATGCTTGACACCAAGCTCGTGGAGGTTACCGACTACGGGTTCGCCGCCGTGACCCGGCTCAGGGTGGACGATACCCTGCTCGCGGATGTGGAGCGGCTGGGGTGGCGCCTGGTGGTCGGCGAACCGACCGAGCTCACCGGCCTGGCCGCCGCGTACCAGCGGGCCACCTCGCTGCGCGGCCAGGTCCAGCGAAGCGGGCAGAGCATCCGGGCCGATGAGGTGTCCTGGTCCGTCACCGGGCTGCTGGGCCGTGAGGCCGGAACATTGCTGGCCGAACGCCTGCTCCAGCCGGTCCTGGCCCTGGAACCGGACCGGCGCCACCCACTGCTGGCCGTCCTCCGCGGCTGGCTCAGCGAGAACGGCAGCTGGGACGCCTCCGCCAAACTGTTGGGCCTGCACCGGAACAGTGTGCGCCGCCAAATCGGCGTCCTGGGCGAACTGCTGCAGATGGACCTTAACCAGGCCCAGGTGCGCGCGGAACTATGGATCGCGCTGCAATACGCGGACGGCGTGGCCGGGGCGGACTGACCGCAGCCTAGGTGTAATTCCCACTGAGGTTGTGAACGCGGCTGATGGGGGTTGTGCCGCCGATGCCGGTATGGGTTCTGTGGTGATTGTAGTGGTGGAGCCACTGGTCGTAGGTGGCGGCGCGTTCGGCTTCTGAAGTGTAGGGCCGGGCGTAGGCCCAT